>JALOQR010000023.1 GCA_025459365.1 Fimbriiglobus sp. | reverse complement strand
TTGTTCCGTTTCGCGCTCAGGTCGGCGATCTTCTTCTGGATGTCCGCCCGCTCCTCCGCCTTCTTCTTCAGGAACCCTTCGCGTTCTTCGGGCTTGAGCTTCTTCAACTCGTCCGGCAGTTCGTCGTCCTTGAGCGACTTGACGTCGAACTTCGGATCGGCCTTCATCCGGTCGAGCAGATCCCAGGAGTCGTTGCGGTAGTTGACCCCGCCCTTCGCCTCGGCCCGCGCCGCGGCGTTTGCCACACCGCCAGCACCGGAGGCTGCCTTGACCGCGTTCTCGTCCTGTTTGAGCTGGTTTTGGGCCTTCTCCTTGCCCTCTTTCCCGTAGGCTACATACGTGGTGTTCAGCTTGCCGCTCAGTTCGGCCAGTTCCTTGTCGAACGGGGTGGCGATGACCAACTGCGTCGCCTTGTTCATGTCGATGTTGGCGAACTTGCCGCCGCCCAGCTCGGCGAGCGTCTTCCAGCCGGGGGCGATGCCGTCGGCGGCCGGCCCGCAGTAGATGCTGTTCACGATCACGCCCTTCTCTTTGGCCAGCTTGCCAAGGGCATCGTAGGTGGTCGCCTTGTCCTGGTCGGCCTCCTCATTCCCGCACACGAACACCAGCTTCAGCGCCCCCTTGTCGTCGCTCCACTTCTGCTCGCCAATCGCCTGTTTGGCGACTCCGGTGGCGAGTTCCACGTGCCCGGTCGTCTTCAGGGCGGAGAGTTTCTCGTACACGGCGTCGAGGTCGGTGGTGAGGTCGATCTCCTTGCGGATGTACCCGCCGGCGGGCGGGTAGTCGGCCCCCTGGCCGCCGTAGCTGTACACGGCCACCCGCAGCACCGGCGTCGGCTTGATCTTGGCGAGTTCGTTGACCACGTCCCACAGTTTCAGCCGAGCCGAGTCGAGCAGGCCGTTCATACTGCCGGAACAATCGAGGCAGATGACCAGATCGACCGGCTTGGTGGTCGGGGCCGGCTTGGCGGGGTCGGCCGCCGGGGTGATGGCGGCGAACAGAAGCAGAGCGGCGAGCGGTCGGAGCGAGTGCATGAGAGGTCTCCGGGCGGAAGTCGGAGCGGCCGGGAGTGCCGGCCCCCGCGATTCTAACGAGCCTCACCCATCGGACGGTGTAACGGTGGGGTAACGGGTGATCGTTTCGCCGCGACCCGGAGGAGAACGCGCACGTCGCTCGCTCCCTTCCGGATTGCAGCGAAACCGCTCCCCTACTTCGTGAACTGCTCGAACCGCTTCGATTTGGTCACCGTCTCCTTCGCGTCCTCCGACATCTTCACCGCCACGAACGCGGCGGCACCGTCGATGCCGTCGATCAACTTCACCAACTGCTCGGCCGGGAGTAGGCTCGCCCCCTTGGTGAGGGCATCCGCCTGCCAGCCGTGCGGGGCGATGACGGTGGCGCTCCGCCGGCCAGTCAGCCCGACGCCCGTTTTCGGGTCGAGCACGTGCGAATACCGCACCCCGCCGATCTCGACGTGCTGGAACAGATCGCCCGACGTGGAAACGCTGGCGTTCACCAGCTTGAGCGTCCGCCGCGGGCCGCCCTTCGTGAGCGGGGCGATGTCCACCACCCAGGCCTCTTTGCCCGGCGGGGCGTCGCTCACGGTGATGTCTCCGCTGGCCGCGATAAGGGCCGACGCGACCCCCTTCGCCTTCAGCACCTTCATCGCCTCATCGGCCGCGAACCCCTTGCCGATGCCGCCAAGGTCGAGCCGCATACCCGCCTTCGCCAGCGTCGCCGTCTTCGCTTTCGCGTCGAGCGTGAGCAATGTGGACCCCACCAATTCCCTCGCGGCCTTGAGTTCCTCGGCGGTCGGCAACTGCTTCGTCTTCCGCGCCGTCCGCCACAGTTTCACCACCGGGCCGACGGTGCAATCGAACGCGCCGCTCGTCTGTGCCGATACCCCCTGAGCGAGCGTCAGCACCTTCAGCAGGTCGTCCGACACGGGGAGCGGCTTGCCCGGTGCGGCATCGTTGGCGGCACACAATTTCATCAACTCCGACTTCGGGTTGTAGTCGCTCATCACCGCATCCAGTTCCGCCACTCGCTGGAAGGCGGCGTCGGTGGCAGCGGTCGCCTGCGTCTCGTCGGCCGCGTAGGCGACGATTTTCCACTCGGTGCCCATGTGAACGGAGGTCGCCTCGAATCGCTTCAGCGACTCGGCGTGTGCGACGGTGGCGAACAGAATAAGATGAATGACGAGTGGGCGCATGGGGTGCCTCGTGCGAGCGGCCCGCGTCGGCGGGTTGGTGGTTGCCGGGTGACCAGCGGGCGAACGCCCCCGCTTGCCCACTTCCCCTTTGACAGCCGGCCGCCCATCGGAGATTCTACCCTTATGAAACTGCCCGCCGCCGTTGCCGTACTGCTGATCGCCCTCGCCGTGGTTGTCGCCGTCGGCCAGGACGAGAAAAAGCCGGATGCCCCGGCCGCGTCGGTCATCGCTCCACTGCCGCCCGAACCGAAGGTGGACTACGCCTTCAAGCAAGAGAAGAAGAGCTTCACCGAGAAGTTCACCGAAACGATCAAGGTGCCGCAGCGGAAGAAAAAGGGCAAGCCACAGGAATACACCAACAAGGAGGTGGAGGTCACCTTCGACATGGTGTTCGTGCCCGGTGGCACCTTCGAGATGGGTAGCCCCGAGAGCGAAACGGGGCGTCAGGCCAACGAGGGGCCGGTGAACAAGGCGACCGTGCGGGACTACTGGATCGCCAAGTACGAAGTGACGTGGGACGTGTTCGACGTGTGGTATCGCAACGCCGGCCTCCCCAAGCGGGACGAGGCCGTCGGCCAGTTCGAGGCCGACAACCCCGGCAAGGAACTGGTGCCCGACGCCATCACCCGCCCGACCAACCCCTACGTGGACGACACCTACGGGCACGACCGCGAGGGCAAGCCGGCCATCTGCATGAGCCACCACAGCGCGATGGTGTTTTGCCACTGGCTGCGACTCAAAACCGGCAAACCCTACCGCCTGCCGACCGAGGCCGAATGGGAATACGCCGCCCGCGCCGGTGAGAAGGATGCTTACGGCATCCCGAAGGGGGCGAAACTGGAAGACTTCGCCTGGTTCAAAGACAACAGCAAGACCGACGACATGCCCGACGGCACCACCCACAAGCCGGGCGAGAAAAAGGCGAACGCCTTCGGCCTGCACGACATGCACGGTAACGTCGCCGAGTGGACGCTCGACCTCTTCGACGCCAACCTGTTCGCCGCCCGTGCGAAGGATCCTCTCCAGGCTCCCGCCTTCACGCACCCGAAAAACGTGAAATGGGGGCACATCGTGAAAGGCGGCTCGTGGGCAGACAAGCCGGAAGACTGCCGGGCCGCCCGACGATTGGTGTCCGAAATCGACTGGATGGACAAAGACCCGAACCGTCCGCGCAGCATCTGGTGGCTGACCGAGAAAGATACCATTGGCTTCCGCATGGTGCTGCCGGCCGACGAATACCCCGAACTGAAAGGCTTGAAACCAGCCGTGGTCAAGGCCGGACTGTAACCTACGCCTGTTCGACACACCTGGAACCGGGAACGCAGTGACCGGGTGTGTCGGATGTCCCCCACCCGGTCACTGCGTTCCCGGTTCTCACTCTTTCCCCGAGGTCTCTCCCGATGTCCGACGCCAACCGCCGCGACGCCCTCAAGGCCGGCGCCGCCCTGGCCGCCACCGCCGCCGCCGCCCAACTCTTCCCGGCCGCCTACGCCGCCGCCACCGACAAACTGAAGGTCGGGGTGATCGGGTGCGGCGGGCGGGGCACCGGGGCCGTGGAAGACAACTTCAAGGCCGGGCCGAACACCGTGCTGTGGGCCGCCGGTGACGTGTTCGAGAACCGGGTGAAGAACCTGGTGGCGAACAGCACGCGAGTGGCCAAGGACCGCGTCGACGTGACCGGCCGCACGTTCGCCGGGTTGGAAGCGGCCCAGAACGTCATCAACAGCGGCTGCGACCTGATCATCCTGGCCACCTCGCCCGGCTTCCGGCCGTTCCACCTCGAATCAATCGTTCAGAAGGCAGCCGAGAGCAAGAAGAAGATTCACATCTTCTGCGAGAAGCCGGTGGCGGTAGACGGGGCCGGCGTCCAGAAGTGCCTGAAGGTGGCCGAGGAGGCGAAGAAACTCGGCATCAGCGTCGTGGCCGGCACCCAGCGGCGGCACCAGGCCGGGTACATCGAGACGGTCAAGCAGATCCAGGACGGGAAGATCGGCGACGTGGTGGCCACCCGCTGCTCATGGAACGGCGGTGAGCCGTGGTTCCGCGCTCGGCAGAAAGGGATGAGCGACGTGCAGTACCAGATTCACAACTGGTACCACTTCCTGTGGCTCTGCGGCGACCACATCGTCGAGCAGCACGTTCACAACCTGGACGTCATCAACTGGGTGATGAAGGGGCACCCGGTGAAGGCGATCGGCCAGGGCGGGCGAATCGGCCGCAAGGAGGGTGAGCCGAGCGAGGTGGGGAACATCTACGACCTGTTCAACATCGAGTACGAGTACCCGGGCGGGGTGCCGATGTACTCGTACTGCTCGCACGTCCCCGGCACCACCCACGATGTGTCCGAGACGGTGTACGGCAGCAAGGGCGTGAGCCGAGTGAACGCCTACCAGATCAACAAAGACAAGGTGTTCGGCAAAGACCCGATCAACCCCTACGTGCAAGAGCACATCGACCTGCTCAAGAGCATCGCCGACGACAAGCCGCTCGAAGAACTGACCGCCGTCGCCGAGAGCACCCTCACCGCCATCATGGGCCGCATGGCCGTGTATAGCGGCAAGCCGGTGACGTGGAAGCAGGCTTTGGAGAGCAAGAGCACCATGCCGGAAGGGCTGAAGCTCGACGCCAAGCTGGAAGTTCCGCCGGTCCCGCGGCCGGGGGCGTAAGCCAGCCGTAGGGGCACCCCTTGTGGGTGCCCCTACCTCGGTACGCTCAGCCAGATCTCGCCAAACGGCTCCGGTTGCTCCACCCACGCCTCGAATCGGCGGATCACCTCCAGCGCCGCCAGGAACAGCCCGATCAGCCTTGCCCGGTGGTGCGGCGGGGTGAACAGATCAATAAACGCCACCCGCAACTCTCGCCGTAGCCGCTCGCGAATGTACTCCTCGTACACACCCTGTGGGGTGTCGTCTTGCACCACCGCCTGCGGCTTGCTTGCTTGCGTTTCGCGCAAGAACCGCGCGAAGGCGCTCACCAGGTCCCACAATTCCACCGGCCGAACCGCCGTTTCCCCCCGAGTCGGTTCCTCCGTCGGCTGACGGGCGAGCCTCACTGCGTGCCCCTCGGCCTTCTCTTCCAGCAGTCGGGCGGCATCCTTGAACTTGCGGTACTCCAGCAGTTGTTTCACCAGTTCGCGGCGTGGATCGGGGCCGTCGTCGTCTCCCTCTGGCACGTCGTCGGCCGGCACCAACGACCGACTCTTGATCTCCATCAGAGTGGCGGCGATCACCAGAAAGTCGCCCGCACCTTCCACGTCGAGTTCGGTCATCACCCGCAGGTGGTCGAGGAACTGATCGGCGACACGAGCGAGGGGCAACTCGCCCACATCGACCTCCTCTTTCTTGACGAGGTAGAGCAGGAGATCGAGCGGGCCGTGGAAGGTATCCAGGTGAACGAGGTAGCTCATGGGCGAATCGGCTGCCGGGGTTGTATGGGTAACATCGGCCAGGCAGGTCGATGGGCTTAACCGGGAAGAGATGCCCCGGTG
This sequence comes from Fimbriiglobus sp., assembly GCA_025459365.1. Lineage (GTDB taxonomy): Bacteria > Planctomycetota > Planctomycetia > Gemmatales > Gemmataceae > JALHQU01. Next base: position 25,737 of record JALOQR010000023.1, on the reverse strand, counting down.
CGTTTGGCGCAGGCCGGCGAGCGGGCAGCAAGGCAACGGGTGGCCTGAATCGGTATCATTCCTCGATGACGGCACTTCCGGTTGAATCGCCCCTGTGGAAGCGGGTGCTCTGGCTCGCCCTCCCCACCCTCGCCCAACAGGGGCTACTGTTCTTCACCCAGATGTACGATCAGTGGCTCGCCCACCGCTACTCCGCCGAATATCGAGCCGCCCTCACCACCGCCAACTATCTGTACTGGTTCGCGTCGAGCTACAGCATCGTTGTGAGCGTCGGAGCGACAGCACTCGTCGGGCGGGCCGTTGGTGCGGGCGACCGCCACCTCGCCGACCGGGCAACCGCTCAGACCGTCTGGCTCGCCCTGCTGTTCGGTGGCCTGGCTGCTGCTGTCGCGCTCCTCGGCCTTCCCTGGCTCCTTCCGCTCCTCAACCTCGGCGACGCGCCGGCGACAGTCGCCGCCCGCTACCTCGCACCGTTGGCAGCGGTGTTCCCCCTGCAACTGCTCATGACCGGCGGGGTGGCGTGCCTGATCGGGGCCGGTGACACACGAACCGGCCTGTGGGTGCTGGCCGGGGTGACGGCGGTGAACGTGCCAGTGGCGTGGGTGTGCAGCCACGGGGGCGATCCGACCATCGCCGATAGCTTCACCGGCATCGCCATCGGCACCGCGTGCAGCTACGCCGCCGGCGGGGTGGCGGTGCTTCTGCTGCTGGCACGAGGGCGATCCGGGCTGAAACTCACCCGACCGAACCTGCGCCCAGACTTCCCACTGCTGTACCGCCTGCTACGGGTGAGCGTGCCGGCGGCATTCGATTCTTTGTCGGTCGCTTGCTGCCAGTTGCTGTTCCTGAGCGTGGTCAACCGCCTCGGCCCGGCGGAGTCGGCGGCGCACGGCATCGCCCTGCGATGGGAGGCACTCGGCTACCTGGCCGGGAGTGCCTTCGCCCCAACGGCGATGGCAGTGGTGAGCCAGAGCCTGGGGCAGCAGCGGGCCGACCGAGCCGAGCGGGGCGGGTGGGCGGCGTTCCTCATGGGGGGAGGGGCGATGACACTGATGGGCGTGCTGTTCCTGGTCCTGGCCGGGCCGATGTGCCGGGCGATGACCGACGACCCCCGCGAAGCCGAACTGGCCGAAGGAGCACTGCGGCTCATCGCCTACGCCATGCCAGCAGTGGCCGCGTGGATCATCCTGACGGCCGCCCTCCGCGCTGCCGGCGACACCCGCGTACCAGTGCTGATTAGTTGGGCGGGCTTCCTGGGCGTGCGGTTGCCGCTGGCCATTTTCCTGACGGGCAAAGGGCCGATCGATGGGTGGGACGTGACCGGGCCAGGGTGGGGGCTGCACGGAGCCTGGGTGGCGATGGTGACCGACCTGTACGTGCGGGGATTCCTGTTCGTGTGGCGATTTGCCTCGGGGCGGTGGAAAGATATCCGGGTGTAACCGGGAAGCAGAAACGACACCGGCCGCGGGAGTTACCCCCGCGGCCGGCGACGTTGACTTCACTGGAACCCACGACTTGGGTTAGCGGCAGCCGCCGCAGCCGTTGAACAGCCCGCCGAAGCCGGCGAGCAGTTTACCGCTGAACAGCCCGCCACGGCCACAGCCGCCGGTGACGGCGGCCGGGGCCGCCGTGCTGCACCCGCCGCTGATGCTCACCGCGGCAGCGGTGGTGGCGCACCCGGTGCTGATGGCCGGAGCGGCCACGCCGCAGCCACCCATCGCCGGAGCGGCCACGCCGCAGCCACCCATCGCCGGAGCGGCCACGCCGCAGCCGGTGCTGACCGGAACCTGGATGGTTTCGGTGACCGGCACGGTGGTGTAGGTGGTCACATCGACTTCCGTCTCAACCGGCACCGTCTTGCACTCGGTGCGGGTGGCGGTCTTGGTCACGTAGTCGGTCTTGTAGGTCGTCACCGGCACGGTGCTGGTCACGGGGACCGTCTTGCACTCGGTGCGGGTGGCGGTCTTGGTCACCATCTGCTGCTGGTAGGTCGTCACCGGCACGGTGCTGGTCACGGGGACCGTCTTGCACTCGGTGCGGGTGCCGGTCTTGGTCACGTACTCGGTCTTGTACGTGGTGACGGGCACGGTGCTGGTCACGGGGACCATCTTGCACTCGGTGCGAGTGGCGGTCACGTTTTCGGTGACGTAGGTGGTGGTCGGGACCTGGACGGTCTCGGTCACCGTCTGCTGCTGCATCACGGTGGTGTTCACCGTCTGCATTTCGCTGACGGTCTGGCAGGAGTAGCTGACGGCCGGGGCAGCGCACGGGCTACCGCAACCACCGCTCACGCTCACCGGAGCGCCGCACGGGCTGCCGCAGCCGCCGGTCACGACGGTGCCGCCGCAAGGAGCGCCGCAGCCGGTGCTGATGGCCGGAGCGGCCATGGCCCCGCAGCCGCCGGTCATCACCGGCACCATCACCTGCTTCTGCACGCAGACCTGCTGCTGCACCACGGTCGGCACGCACACCACCTTGCTCACCTGCTGGGTGGTCATGGTGGTGACAGGCTTGCTCACCTGGTAGGTGTACGGAACCTGCACCATCTCTTGCTTGTAGGTGGTCACCTGCTGCTGGGTGGTGACCGGGGTGGTGACCGCTTCCTGGTAGGTGTACGGAACCTGCACCATCTCCTGCTTGTAGGTGGTCACCTTCTGCTTGGTGGTGACCGGCTGGGAGACGTACCGGGTGACGGTCTGGGTGGTGTAGGTCACTTGCGGGGCCGGGGCGCAGCCGGCGTCGGCCACTACCGGGGCGCCGCACCCGCCGCTCACTGCCACCGGGGCGGCCGCGCCGCACCCGCCGTCCACCGAAATCGCCGCCGCACCGCACCCGCCGGCCACCACGGCCGCCGGAGCCGCGCAAGAGGCCGCGGCCGGGACGGCGCAGTTGTTCCCCTTGCCACCGAACAGCCGACCGCCGAAGGCGGAGGCGCTGTCGGCCGAGCCGGCCAACCAGGCAGCCGCCCCAAGAACCGCTGCCGTGTACAGACGCCGCTTCATCAGAAATTCTCCAGACGGGTCAACCGGACTGGATTCCACCGGCACGCCCGGTGAAACCTTATCAACCCGGTTTTTGCACTGAGACAGTCTTTGGTGGGCGAATTTTCCCAGACTGCCCAGCACACCCAATTGTCCGAAAAGATAGAAACCTACCACTCGAGCGACAACCTAAAGTTTGACGTGTCCACAGATTTTTTTGCACCGGCCTCTGGAGATTGGTCCGGTTAGTCCGGGTAGTGGCATCGCGACGGCCGGTCGCTAGGATGCCCCTGGACACCCCCACGGGAAGGGCGGTGGCCAGGCCCATCCTCCCCCCGCCGAGTGCGATTATGCCAAGACTGTTATCCGTGTGTGCTGCTCTCGTGGCAGCTCTCCCCGCCTTCGCCGCCGACGAGAAAAAGGACGACGGCTGGGTGCAACTCTTCAACGGCAAAGACCTGACCGGGTGGAAACTGCCCAACCCGCCCAGCGGGCAGTTCAAGGGGGTGAAGGAGAAGAAGAACTCCGAAGGCAAGGTGGTGGCGCTGATCGGCATCGAGAAGAAGGACGACAAGGAAATCACCCTGTGGGAGGTGAAGGACGGCACCATCGTCGGCGGCGGGCCGATGAGCCACCTGTACGCCGACCCCGAGGCGGACGACTTCCACCTGCGGGTGGAGGTGAAGATCAACGATAAAGGGAACAGCGGTATCTTCTTCCGCGCCGGAATGCGGCCGGGGGTGCCGAAGGGGTACGAGGCGCAGGTGAACGCCACCGGCGGCGACCCGATCAAGAGCGGTTGCCTGTACCCGAACGGCGAGTTCAAGCTGGACAAGTTCAAGAAGGAGATCTGCACGGTGATGAACACCGCCACCCACAAGCCGGACGAGTTCTTCGTGGAGGAGGTGATCTGTCAGGGCGACGAGATCACCATCAAGGTGAACGGCAAGGAAACGCTCAAGTGGAAGGACCCGAACAAGACGTTCACCAAGGGGCAGTTCGCCATCCAGGGGCACGACCCCGGCAGCATCATGACGTTCAAGAAGGTGGAGTACAAGCCGCTGAAGAAGTGACCCGACCGGGTTCGGCGTGCCCCACCGCGGAGCGTTCCCCGGTGGGGCACGCCGAACTGGTTACGCCTTCTCCCGCCCGAACTCGTCCAGCCCGTATCGGGCGAAGATCTCGGCGGGGGTGATCCAGACCACTTTGCCATCGGCCCCCCCCTCGGGCACCGACCGCCCCATCCGGGCGTGTTCGAGCAGTGCTTTGCGGTTCGACCGGGCGTGGGACTCGGCCGTTGCCTGTTGCCGCGCCCGGATACGTTCCAGAGCTTCCGAAGTGGTTTCAGTCATTTTCGGCACTCCGTACGAATGCGGCCCAGGTGTCCTGGTGGTCGATGACTTCGTCATCCGGGGTCCCCATCGCGAGCAACGACCGCTGCCCCCAGGTGTTATCGTACACTTCCCACTCGTCCGCGATAGGCCGATACAGTTCGAGGAAGTTCCGCACGCTCCGGGCGTACCGCCGGCGGATGTCAGCGTCCGGAACGAAATGGCCACCGCTCTGAACTCGCAAGGCGACCCGAGCAATCGCCACCTCCGGGCTACTGAGCCAGTAGTAGTACAAAAACACCTCGTACCCAGTTGTCCGCAGTTCGCGGAGCCAGACGGCATACGTCCGCGCGGACAAGGTGGTCTCGAAGGCGAAGTCCTCCCGCCGGCGGGCGAGGTCGTTCATCTGATCCAGCATGATCCGCCCGGCGCGGAACGACTCCGCCTCCGGGTTCAGCCCGTTCAGCCCCCGCGCGATGGCGTCCGCGTTCACGAACGTCGGGATCTTCAACACGTTGGTCAGCAGGTCTTGGGAGGCGGTGGTTTTCCCCGCCCCGTTGATGCCGGCCAACACGACCACCCTGGGCATGGGTGAACCTCCGTTACCCGAACCTTCTGGTCCGCGTGATCAGGTACTCCAGCAGTGCCTTGTCGAACCCGACACTTGTATCCATCGGCACGTAGTCGGCGTTGGCCAGCCCGCACTCGCGGCGGTACAGCTCGCGGAATTCGTTCAGCCCCTCCAGGTAGTCGGCCTTGATGCCGTCGGCGTTCACCTGCATCTTGTCCGCCGACTCTGGATCCTCGAACTCGACCGATCCGCTGAACGGGAAGTGGACTTCGGCTTCGTCCAGGATGTGGAAGAGGATCACCTCGTGCCCGCCGTGCCGCAGGCGGTACACGCTGCGGATCACCTCCTCCGGCTCGCCGAGCAGGTCGGAGAATAGCATCACCAGCGACTTCCCCTTGGCCAGCCCGGCCACGCGGTTGAGTGCCTCGGCGATGTTCGTCTCGCCGGTCGGCTGCAGGTTGGCCAGCACGCTCAGCATGGTGCCGAGTTGCGACCGCTTGCTCTTCGGCGGAAGGACGGTGCGGAGTTGCGTGTCGAACGTCACCAGCCCGACCGGGTCTTGCTGGTGGATCATCATGTATGCCAGCGCCGCCGCCAGGCAGATGCCGTACTCGAACTTGGTGAGGTCCTGGCGGTACGTGTACCCCATGCTCCGCGAGAGATCCATGACGAGGTAGCCGGTCATGTTCGTCTCGGCCTTGTACTTCTTCACGTAGTACCGGCCGGTCTTGGCGTACACGTTCCAGTCGAGGTCCTTGGGGTCGTCGCCCGCCACATACTTGCGGTGCTCGGAGAACTCGACACTCGCCCCCTGCATTGGGCTGCTGTGCAGGCCCGTCAGGAAGCCCTGAACGATGAACTTGGCCCTCAGGTCGAGCCGCGACACCTGGCGGATGACTTCCGGGCGGAGGTACTTTTCAGCGGTGCTCATGCCCCGATTGTACCGGGCCGCGGGCGGTCCATTGGGTGTGAAGATTCCGCCACACGCCCCCCGCCGCCTCGACACGGCCGTCCCGGCGTTGCAATAATCATTGCGATCTCCGTCGGAGTCGCTGAATGTCCGAGCCGACCCGCACCGTCACCCTGCCCGAGCTGACCCACTCGCTCGCCGACCCGAACGCCGCCACCGGCAGCGACGCATCCCCCGCCCCGCCGGTGTCCACCGACCGCTACGCCTTCGGCGAGGAGATCGCCCGCGGGGGGATGGGCGAGGTGTACCGGGCGACCGACGCCGCCCTCGGCCGCGAGGTGGCCGTCAAGGTGCTGAAGGCGAGGTTCGCCCCCACGTCCGTCACCGCCCGCCGGTTCCACGACGAGGCCCGCATCACCGCCCAACTCCAGCACCCCGGCGTCCCGCCGGTGCACGACCTCGGCACCCTGCCCGACGGCCGCCCGTTCCTGGCCATGAAGCTGATCAAGGGGAACACCCTGGACGACGCGCTGAAGGCCCGCCCCGACCCGGCCGCCGACTGCGGGCGGTTCGTGGCCGCGTTCGAGAAGGTGTGCGAGGCCGTCGCCTACGCCCACGCCCACGGGGTGATCCACCGCGACCTGAAGCCGCAGAACGTGATGGTCGGCAGCTTCGGCGAGGTGCAGGTGATGGACTGGGGTCTGGCCAAAGTCCTGACGAACCCCAGCAGTCATGCCGGGGGTGACGCCGCCGACCCCGAGGCCACCGCCCCGGGCACGATGGTGCAGAGCCTCCGCGACTCCGACGACCTGCTCACCCAGGCCGGGAGCGTGCTCGGCACGCCGGCGTACATGGCCCCCGAGCAGGCGGCCGGGGCAACCGGCCAGGTGGACACCCGCAGCGACGTGTTCGGCCTGGGCGGGCTACTGGCGGCCGTCCTCACCGGCCAGCCGCCGTTCGCCGGCGGGTCGGCCGAGACGACGCGGGTGAAGGCCGCCCAGGGGGACGTGGCGGAGTGCTTCGCCCGGCTGGACGGGTGTGGGGCCGATCCGGAGTTGGTCGCCCTGTGCAAGCGGTGCCTTAGCCCGAAGCGGGAGGACCGCCCGGCCGACGCCGGGGCGGTGGCGGTGGCGGTGGCCGCTCTGCGGCAGGCGGCCGACGAGCGGGCCCGGCAAGCCGAGGTGAACCGTACAAAAACCGAAGAGCAAGGAAAACGACGACGATTGCAATGGGCACTGGCCGGGGCAGCCGCGACCGTCGTCGCTCTGGCCGGGGCGGCGATCGGCTTTGCCACCCTGAATCGGCAGGCCGTGGAGGCACGCGGTCGGGCCGTGCAGGCGAGCAAGGACGTCGAGGCGAAGCGAGTCAAACTGGCGGCCGTTGAGTACGGCCGCACCATTCAGGTGACGTATCAGGAGTGGCGGGATCAACATGTGGCCGCCGTCCGTACACTCCTCGACGGCACCGAGGTAACTCACCGCGGCTGGGAGTGGCGGTATCTCGATCGCCTCTGCGACGGCTCACACCTCACCCTCCACGGGCACACCAACTGGGTGCTCGACTTGGCCGTTGATCCGAGTGGGCGACGAGTGGTGACTGCCTCCGCCGACCACACAGTGCGGGTGTGGGACACCACCAACGGTCGAACCTTGGTCACCCTTGAAGGACAAGTCGGGGGAGTACGGTCGGTGACGTTCGCCCCGGACGGAAAGCACCTTCTCACCACCGGAACGGACGGCGTGGCACGCCTGTGGCGGACCGACGGGACATTCGTGCGGGCGATCGAGAGCGGTGGGGATGCCCTCCACGGGGCGGCATTTAGCCCGGACGGGGCGTGGGTGCTGACGGCCGGCGAAAACCGCACGGCCCGCGTGCGGCGGCTGTCGGATGGCGGCGAAGAAGTTGTTCTCCGCGGGCACGAGGCGGGAGTACGGAGAGCGGTCTTCGACCCTTCCGGCCGCCGTGTCGTGACGGCCAGTTGGGACCGCACCGCCAAGATTTGGGACTGGAAGGAACAGAAGGTCCTTCACACCCTCGCTGGTCACACCGATTGGGTCCACTCGGCGTTGTTCAGCCCAAATGGAAAACTGGTACTCACCACCAGCGTGGACCGCACCGCCCGCCTGTGGGACGCCCATACCGGGGAGGAACTGCGGAGTCTGCGGGGGCACACCGGTGGGGTCGTGGCGGCGGCGTTCAGCCCCGACGGGACAGCCATCGCCACGGCCTCTGCTGACCGCACGACCCGCTTGTGGGACGCCCGTACCGGGGACTTGCTGCACGTCTTCCTGGGACACACGGCCGAGGTGACGGCCGTCGCCTTCACCGCGGACGGCCGCCACCTCGTGACTGGCAGTTGGGATGGCACGGTCAAACTGTGGGCGGTGGCCCATCGGCCCGAGCCACTCGTTTTCGCGGGGCACACCGGCTGGGTGTACACCGCCGCCTTCGACTCGGCCGGGGTCCGGGTCGTCACGGCGAGCGAAGACCGGACGGCGCGGGTGTGGGACGCCGCCACTGGACGGCTCACACTCACCCTCGGCGAGCACGATTCGGCAGTGACGGCCGCCGCCTTCAGCCCCGATGGCACTCGCGTGCTGACTGCGTCGGGCGCCGCCAGGGTGTGGGATGCCGCCACTGGTCGGCTCATACTCACACTGGGTGGAGGCCGCGGTGGTGTGTCTTTCGCTGCGTACAGCCCAGACGGAAGTTGTGTGGCCACCGCCGATGGAGATCATGGCGTGCAGTTGTGGGACGCCAGCCGGGGGGGGCTTCTCCATCGCTTCGAAGGGCACACCGACGGGGTGAACACAGTGGCCTTCCGCTCGGACGGCGGCCGGCTCCTCACGGCCGGGGTCGACGGCACGGCACGGGTGTGGGAGGTCGGCGGCGGAGAGGTGCTCCGCCTGACGGGGCACACCGGCGCTGTGCGGGCCGCCGCGTACAGCCCCGACGGACGGCAAATCGCCACCGCCGGGGACGACCGGACAGTGCGGATTTGGGACGCAACGACAGGTGCCGAGTTGTCGGTCTTGAGGGGACATACCGCGGCGGTTCGGTCGGTTGGGTACAGCCCAGACGGGGCGCGGATCATCAGCGGTGGGACCGACGACACGGCGAAATTGTGGGATCCTGCCACGGAGGTGGAGGTGTTGTCTCTGAAGGAGCACAACAGTTGGGTCCGGTCGGTCGTCTTCAGCGAGGACGGTCGCCGCGTCCTCACCGCCAGTTCGGATCGCACGGCACGTGTGTGGGATGCCGGCCCAATGAAGTGACCCTCGGGCGGGCGCGGGAATGCCTCCTTCCAAAGCTCCGCTCCCCGCCAGTCGCAGTCCGGCCGTGGGGTCGGCGAAATGGAACCGACTCGCCGGCGAGCCGTCCCTTGTCTGGTGAACCACCCGCCACCTATCATTCGCATGGCCCAGCCAGTATTCACGTCAACCCTACTGGGGCTGGGCGTCCTACTCACATCGGAGAGTTCCACATGCGGAAGGTGCTGATCCTGGCGGCGCTGGCCCTCGCCCCAATGGCGGTGCGGGCCGACGACGAGGCCGAGAAGGTCATCAAGAAGGCGGTCGAGGCCCACGGCGGCGAGAAAGCCCTGACGGCGATGAAGGCCGGCGAGATGACCATCAAGTCGACCATGAGCCTCATGGGCCTGGAGATCGAGTTCGGCGGGGAGATCGCGTACGCCTACCCAGACAAGTTCAAAATGTCGGTGAACGGCGACATCATGGGCCAGAAACTCGCCCTCGCGCAAGTGGTGAACGGCGACAAGGTGAAAATGTCGGTGAACGGCATGGCCGTGCCGGTCGAAGACAAGCAAAAAGACGAAATGAAGCAGGCGGCCACCATGCAGGAACTGAGTTCCTTCGTGCCGCTGCTCGACAAAAAGCGGTTCACCCTGAAGGCGGAGAAGGATGGCAAAGTGGGCGACGAGGAAACGGCGGTCGTGAGTGTGTCGGGGAAGGGGATGAAGGACACCAAGATGTTCTTCAGCAAGAAAACCGGCCTGCTCCTCCGCACTCAGCGCACCGGCCTCGACCCGACCGGGGCGAACGAAGTGGACGAGGTGGCGGACCTCTCCGACTACAAGAAGGTGGACGGCATCCAGACACCGATGACCATCAAGACGTCGCACGACGGCAAGCCGTTCATGACGATGAAGGTCAGCGAAATGAAGTACCACGAGAAGCTCGACGCGAAGAAGTTCGCCGTCGACGACTGACCCCACCGGCGGGGCGGCTCCCCTACGCCGCCGCCGTCACGCTCACCAGTTTGAGCAGTTCCGCGGGGTGAGTGAGTAGGTGTGTCGGGTTCATGCTCGCCAGCAACTCCGGCGAGTGGAACCCCCACGACACCGCCGCCACGCTCACCCCCGCCTTCCGCGCCGCATCCAGGTCTCGGCTCTCGTCTCCCACATATACGAACTCTGAACGATCCACTCCCTCCCGCCGGCGGATGCGGCGGATGGCCCGCGCCTTCCCGAACAACTTCGGCTGACCGACCACGAAACCGAACAGATGCTCGACGCCGTTCGCCGCCAGACAGACGCGAATGTTCGCCTCTTTGTTGCTGCTCAGGATGCCCATGCGGATGCCGGTGGCGTGCAGTGCGGTCAGCGCCTCGGCAACCCCGTGGTGCAACTTCAGATGCGGAGCATGCTCGGCCGCTTTCGCCTGAAACGCACGCACGATTTTCGGCATCTTCCAGAATGTCGCCCCGACCGCCTTGAGCACCTGGCGGGTCGGCATGTGGCGGGCCTGTTCGAGGTCGTCCATCTCCCGTAGCCCGAGAGCCGGGCCGATCTCGCGGAAGATCTGCACGCTCGACATCATCGAGTCGGCCAGGGTGCCGTCAAAGTCGAACACGACCAGGCGGTAGTTCATGACGGCAATACTCCGGCGGGCGTGGGAGTAATGATACCACGCCCCGCACGGGCGGGACATGCCGGCCGCTTTTCCGTTGCCGCGGGTGGGGGCGGGGTTTACATTCCTCCCCATTCCCGCCGTTCTCTTCCGAGTTCCCCCAAATCATGGCTGCACCTGCTGTCGTTCCCGCCGCCTCCGGCGGCTCATCCGCCCCGCTGTCGTTCGCCACCCTGGCGAAGCTGTGCGTGATGATGTTCCTCCAGTTCTTCATCTGGGGGGCGTGGTTCGAACTCGGGTTCGACTACATCCCGAAGCTCGGGTTCAACGGCGACTGGCAACTGCCGCTCATCTTCGGAGCGTTCAACGTCGGGGCGCTGGTCGCCCTGTTTTTCAGCACCCAGTTCGCCGATCGCAAGTTTGCCGCCGAGAAGTTCCTGGCCGTCAGCCACCTCATCGGCGGGGCCGCCATCCTCGGCCTGTTCTTCATCCGCCCAAACCCAGACAACCCGGCCGAGGTGAACGCCGCATTCTGGCCGTTCTTCGGGTTGATGCTCCTGCACTCGGTCTTCTACGTACCGACCATCAGCATCACCAACAGCATCGCGTTCAACGCGTTCACCAACCCGGAAAAGCAGTTTGGGCCGGTGCGGGTGTGGGGCACCATCGGGTGGATTGCAGCCAGTTGGCCGTTCATCTTCCTGCTGGCCGACTGGGCGAAGGTGCCGGCGATGGGCGAGGTCGGGTTCACCGACTGGCTAGGCAAGGCGCTGGGCACGTCGTTGGAAGGGGCGGCGGCAATGGGGATGAAGCGGTACATCTTCGCCGTGGCCGGGGTGGCGTCGCTGGTGCTCGCCGGGTTCAGCCTCATGCTCCCGCATACGCCCCCCAAACCAGCCGCTCCCGGTGAGTCGCTCGCCTGGTTGAAGGCGCTCAAGTTGCTCAAGAACCCGGCCATCCTGGTGCTGTTCATCGTCACGTTCATCGACGCGGCGGTTCACCAGAGCTACTTCTTCTGGAGTTTCACCTTCCTCGGGCCGAAGGCGGACGGCGGGGCGGTGGACATCCCGGCCAACTGGGTCGGGCCGGTGATGAAGATCGGGCAGATCGCCGAGATCCTCACCATGTTCGTGCTGGGTTGGGTGCTGAAAACGCTTGGCTGGCGGTGGACGATGATCCTCGGGGTGCTCGGGCACGCGGTGCGGTTCGCCGTGTTCGCGTTCGCTCCGGATCAGGTGCCGGCCATCCTGGTGAACGCCATCCACGGCGTATGCTACGCCTTCTTCTTCGCGACCGTGTACATCTTCGTGGACAAGAACTTCCCGAAGGACGTGCGAAGCAGCGCCCAGGGGCTGTTCAACGTGCTGATTCTTGGCGTCGGGCCGTTCGTGGCCAACTTCCTGTGCGGCAAGCTGAAGGGCATCTTCGGCATCAAGTTCCAGGTGGGCGACAAGCCGGTCGACACAGTCGATTACGTCATGGTGTTCCAGTTCTCGATGGTCGCGGCGCTCATTGGGGCGGCACTGCTGGCGGTTGCCTTCCACCCAAAGAAGGACACGGCACCATCGGCCTAAACGACCGCGACCGGCAGTGAAGAGGTGATTGGTTCACCTCTTCACTGCCGGTCGCGGCTTGTCCAGCGTTCACGGTGGTCACTTCTTCTCGCCCTTCCCCTTCGCCTTCTTCAACGCTTCCAGCCGGCCTTGCAGTTGCTTGATGGCAGCCTCGATCGCCTCTGCTTCGTCGCCCTGCATCGCGCTCGCATCCGGCACGAACAGGGTCGGTTTCATCCCGCCCATTGGCACGTACACCTTCGGCGGGGCGGGCGGCGCCGGGGCAGCGGCCGCAGGTGGGACGCCCGGTACCGGCGGGGCACCCGGCACCGGCGGGGCGGCCGGCACGAACATGTCGTACACCCCGTCGAGATACATGTTCCCCACATCCATCGCCTTCATCACCCCGCCCCGCGGTTTGCGGAACACCCACACGTCGCTCGCCTTGCCGTCCGCCTCGTACTTCGTCAGGCCGGCGTAGTCGAAGCCTTTCCCCTCCCACTCACGAAGGAGGGTGACGAACCCGTTCGCGTCGGTGCTCTTCACCGGCACGAAGGCGTATTCCCACTTCTTGGTGGATGTGGAAGCCCCATCCTTGTCGCCTTTCACATCCTTCACGGTGGCGAGACGCAGTTTCATTTCGACGGCCTTCTGCTTGGCTTCTGCGGCCGCCTGTTCGGCTTCAGCCTTCGCCCGGGCCAGTTCGGCTTCCAGTTGCTTCACCCGGTCGGCCGGCGATGCCGCCTTCGCTGGCTGCGTGGAGCTTTGCGCCCCCGCCGATGCCACCCACCCGGCCCCGCCGCTCACCGCCAGCCCGCACGCCGCCAGCACCCCGGCCGCCAGCAGTTTCACCTTGTGGACGCTCATGCCGATCACTCCCGTGGAAAGTTGAAGAACCGATCCGGACACCGCGAAACCCACCTGACCCAGCCCGACCGCCCTCGCCGACACCGACGCCGGCACCGACGCCAGCCCCACCGTCGCCAGCACGCCGAGCGTCAGCCCGCGGGCGCTCAGCCGTTCCAGCACCGCATCCTTGGCCCGGGTCAGCCGCCCCGAGAGCGTGCCGAGTTTCCACCCCAGCCGCTCGGCGGCCTCCGTCTGACCGACCCCTTCGAGGCAGCAAAGCACGAACGGCACGCGGAGCGTTTCGGGCAACTCCGCGACTTCTTCGTGAACGGCCGCCAGTGCCCGGTCCCAGGTGGAATCGGGCACCGCGGTGCCGTGACGCTCAACGGCAGCGGTGGCCTGCTCACGGGCGGTTCGCCGCCGGCTCGCTTGCTGAGCTTTGCGGCACACCTTGAAGGCCACACCGTGCAGCCAGGCGGAGAGTTTCGCCGCGTCGCGGATCGACCCGGCGTTCCGCACGAGCACGAGGAAGGTGGCCTGAAAGGCGTCGTCGGCCTCGGTGTCGGAGCGACACAGGTGCCGGCAGACGGCCCATACCAGCCGGCCGTGCCGCTTCACCAGAGCGGTGAACGCCTCATCGTCGCGGGTCGCGGCGAAGCGGCGGAGCAGTTCGGCGTCGGTATCGGGCGGGCCGGTGTCGGCGAGCGCCCGCAGGAGGGCGTTCAGCGGTCGGGTGGCGGTCATGCGGTCCTCGCGGTCCGGTCACAGGAGTAGTGCCCGTCGTCCGGGGAGTTCTACGCCGAGCCTGGGGAAAAACGCAAAACCCCCGCCGAGGGGCGGGGGCTAGGTCGGTTGCGTGTTTGAGTCTCGGCGTCATCGGTTGCGGCGAAACCACTTTCGCACTGCCACGCTGCCACCTGCCACTGCCCCCAGTGCGAACAGTGCCATCGTGCCCGGTTCCGGAGTCGTCACCGGATCAATCACGACCGGGGGATCGACGTTCGGCGACGGGAAAACGACCACGGCCGAGGTGGAGGGCAAGGCCGTACTCGCGATCAGGGCATCGGGCGTGGGGGTGATCGGGAACGTCGCAAGAGTTGTCGGATCGGTCGGTGGAGCAAGGACGCTCGGCGTCGGCTCAGTGGCGGTGGCGAGTGTGAGTTCGCCAGGAGCGGCAGGAACGAACGCCCCGCCTGCGCCACGGATTTGGTCGGTGGTGGGAGTAGTGGCGGTTGCGAGTTGTTGGCCGCCGCCCATGCCGCCGCCGCCCATGCCGCCGCCGCCGCCACCGCCGCCGCTGCGAGACGGTTGGTCGGGATGCCGCGGGACTGGCATCGTGGCGGGCGGTGTTGGGTTGGTCATCACCGGGTGAAGAAAGGCCATCGCGCCGCCGAGCGGTTCATCGGGGCGAGTCGCCACCACCTCGGGTTCTGCGGTGGTCAGGGTCGGGGCGAAGTCAGCGGTGCCGGCGAGGGCAGCGATGAGGGCAGTGGTCGGCACCATCGTATCGGGTCCGTCCGGGGGTGTTCGGGCACCCAACGTTACCACGCCCCGCATCCCTCACGGAAGCCCGAGTGCGGTCGGGATGTCGCTCTCGACCTGTCAGCCCCCAACTGCCAGCTTGACCAGACGTGGCAACATCCCTTCTCCTCCACGAAGGCGATGGGCCCAATGGCACCGGCCAACCTTGCCGTGAGAACAGAAAAACGCCACGAGCGGATAGGACGAATCCCATCCGCTCGCGGCGTAATTTGTGGGCGAAGTGACGGCTCACCGGCCCATCGGCATGTCGGCGGGGGGTGAAGCGACCACCCCCGTGTACGGCGAACCGACAGTGGGGAACTGCGGCTTGCCGGTGTTGGTCGGCGGCAGTTCCATGTACGAGGGGTCGTAGGTACAGTCGTGCTGCCCGGTGACGACGTTGCAGCCGACGCCGGCGGCCACAAACCCGAGCAGGGCAACGAACAGAGCGGCGCGGCGCATGGCCAGGCTCCCATCCGTGGGGGGAAAGAACAAGCCCGGCCGACCGCCGCCCGCACGAGGGGGGACGCGGACGACAGTCGGACCGGGTGGGGGGTGTCGGCCGACGCATCCATGCGTAGGCGTGGGTCGGGTTGGGGAGGAGGGTCCCCGCTCCGATTCCGCCGCCCGCGGTGGTTATCCCACCGCCGCTGCCGACGCCACTTGTATCGACCCCGCCGGTTCGCAGGCTTGACTGGTTCCCGCGAATTACGGGATAGCCCTTTCTTTCCTGAAGCGCGTGTCGATCCCAATCTGGGAGAGGAACGGGCCACCCTAACCCGCCGGCAACAGCGCCGTCATCTTCGCCAGCAGGGTGGGTAAATCCACTGGCTTGCTCTCGTACTCGTCCGCCCCGGCAGCCAGGGCGAGTGCCCGGTCCTCGGCCATTGCGTGCGCCGTCAGGGCGATTACCGGGATGTGCCGGGTCGCCGCGTTCGCCTTCAGCCGGCGAGTCGCCTCCAGCCCGTCGATCTGCGGCATCTTGATATCCATGAGCACCAGATGCGGTTGCTCGGCCTCCGCCTTCGTAATCCCCTCGACCGCCGAGTTGGCCGATACCACCTCGAACCCACGGCGGGTGAGCCGGCGGGCGAGCAGTTCGATGTTGTCCGGCTCGTCGTCCACAATGAGCAGCTTGGGCATGGTTCTCTCCCGGCGAGCGGTCGGCGTGAGTGGGCGAGGATCGTGTGGCACCAGCGGGCCGGCGCTCACCTATTTCGTCGCTAGCTGCTTGAACGCTTCGCAGATCACCTTCGCCACGTCGGGGCCGCAACTGTTGATCTCGCCGTACTGGGCCTTCTTCAACCCGTAGCAGAACGGTGCTTTCTCGTCCCACTGCCGCTTCGGGAGGATGTACCCAATCTCGTCGTTCGCCAGCCCGAACAGCATCTTGTACTTGCCCTTCATCTGCGGGTAGATGCCCGGTTCCTTCGCCGCGTCCGGGAAGTCGGCCCCCTTGTCGGCTGGGTCCTGAATCTGGTCGAGCACCAGTTCGGGGTAGATCTCGCCGGGGATGCAGGCCACGTCGAGTTCGCCGAGTTTCAGGTAGCCAACCTCCGTTTTCACCCCGACCGGCTTGCTCGGGTCTTTCGCCTCCTTGAACTCCTTCGGCGTCGGGTGGCCATCCCAGAGGTACATGCTGCGGCTGAGCACCCCGGCCCCCCACGCCAGCTTGTACAGGTTGTTGTCTACCGGCGCCAGCAGCGTCTGTGTCCGCACCTCGAACGGGGTCAGCGTGACTGCTTGCCTGGCCGCCACCGCCTTTTCTGCCAGCTTGCCGACCTCAATCCCGTACTTTTCGGTCTTCTCGAACGTGCCGTCCTTCAGTTCGTTTCCTTTGTCGTCCTTGAGCGGCACGCCGAGGTTGGTCATCAGCCCGCCGACTGTCCCTGTGAAGTACGCCACCGGGCACTTGTACTTCTCCTTCAGGTGCCGCACCGTATACCCGACGTGATCGGCGCTCACCTCCGTGTTCTTGCTGTCGAGCAGTTCCGGGTGGACGTTCCACTGCACGAGCAGGCCGAGCGGGCCGTCCGGGCCGTCGAACAGGATGGTCACCATCGTGTCGTGCTTTACCTCCGGCTGGCGGCTGTCGCGGAGCAACTCCGGGCCGGCGGCGGTGCCGATTCTGGCCGTCGCGGCGGTCAGCTTCTTCTCGGCGGCGGTGATGGCCTTCACGCACCCGTCCACCACGGCGGTGAGGTACTCGGGATCGACCCCGCTGGTGAAGTTCGACTTTCCCCACAGGCCAAGAGTGTCGGGGCCTTCGTGGTTGTGCGTACTCGACACCATGACATAGTCGAAGCCCTTCACCTTCGCCCGTACCTTCTCGACCGTCGGCAGGAACAGGCCGACGACATCGACGCTCACCCAGGCGATCTTCTTCGTACCGTCGGAGAGCACCACGGCACGGGCCATGATGGGATCGTGCAGTTTCGTCGCCACGCGGTTGTTGCCGAACCCGGCGATGTACACCGGAGTTTTCCCGCCCACCTTCGGGGAGACGTCCTCCTCGGCGAAACCGACGCTCAGCGTTGGGTCCGCAGCCGGAGCGAGGGCACAGAGCAGGCAGGCGAGAAAAGCAGCAAAGGATGCACGCATCGGGGCAACCTCGGGGGAGGGGGTAGTGTACCGCAAGTGGTGGTGGAGGCTCGAGCCGGTCCGTATCGGGGTCGGGCTTCCAACTCCCAGCAATGCGAGCGACGGCGTGAGGAGCGGCGACGGAATCGAACTCGTGCCGTAAAACTCACCGGCGGGTAGAATACGTTTTCCACCCCATTTGATTGGGAGACGGCCCGCATGGCGAAAGATCCCAAGCAACCGCCGAAGGCACCCCCGGGGGCGTCTCTGTTTGACCACGACTCGGCCACCCCGCACGTGCCGATGGACGCGGTCGATCAGTTGTTGCCCAAGTTCGACATCGAGAAGGCGGTGATCCCACGCGACTTCCCGGCCTCGTGGGTGGCGGCCGTGGGCGAGGAATTCACCAAGCCCTACTTCGCCGACTTGCGGCGGTTCGTGACCGACGAGCGGAAGCAGCACCACATCCTGCCCGACGCGACCGACGTGATGAACGCCTTCCGCGCCACCCCGCTCGAGATTGTTCGGGTGGTCATCCTCGGGCAAGACCCCTACCCAACGCCAGGGCATGCCCACGGGCTGTGCTTTTCCGTGCGGCGGGGCGTCGCCATCCCCGCTTCGCTGCGAAACATCTACAAGGAACTGCACTCCGACCTCGGCATCCCACCCGCCACGCACGGCAACTTGGAAGCCTGGGCCACGCAGGGAGTATTCCTGCTGAACACCGTACTCACGGTGCGAGCCGGATCGCCCAACTCGCACAAGGGCAAGGGGTGGGAGGAGTTCACCGACGCCGCACTCCGAGCGGTGAACGCCCTGCCGCGGAAGGTGGTGTTCCTACTCTGGGGAGCACACGCCAAGCAGAAAGCCAAGCTGATCGACCAGAAGAAGCACACCGTCATCACCGGTGTTCACCCGTCTCCCATGTCGGCCGACAATGGGTTCTTCGGCAGCAAGCCATTCAGCAAGGTAAACGAGGCCCTGGAAGACGCCGGCCTGCCGCCAATCGACTGGAAACTCCCCGAGGTGTAAGGGAGATACGATGCGATTCTCCCTGACCGTTGCCGTGCCCGACGCCGACATCGACCGCCACGGCCACCTGAACAATGTCGCCTACGTGCGACTGGTGCAGGAGGCGGCGGCGGCCCACTGGCAGGCCGTCTCGACACCCGAGTTGCGGGCGGAGGTGGCGTGGTTCGTCCGTCGGCATGGCACGGTGATGGCCTCGGCCCGCACCGTGTGGGTGCTTGTGGATGCCGCCACCGGCCGCCCAAAGCGGATCGATCTGCGGCTGAAGGAGATGTTCGGCGGGTAGGGCGGGCCGCCCTACTTCCTCAGCGGCTTCGCCGGCTTCGCCACCACCGACAGGCTCATCTTCTTTCCGTCGCCGGTGTGATGCAGTTCCAGGGTTTCGAACAGTTCCAGCACGGCGGCGAAGTCGGCGAGGTCCGATTTCACCTTGTCCGGCTTGTCCCCCCCCCACGCAGTCAACACCCCGGCCAGATCCCCCCCGCGGACAGTCAGGTATTCGGCCAGCTTGCCAGCGTTCAGCCGCACCAGTGGGGCCGGCTTCACCGGCGAGTCGGCCTTCGGCGGGGCAAACCGCTTCATCGCCTCCGAGGTCGTCGCCAGCACGAAGAAATCGCCCCGCAGCCCATAGGTTGGCCGTACCCCGGCCGGCAGCGAGCGGTCGTTCCGCAACACCTTCATCGTGCCGCCGTCGGTCCTGTCTTCGGTCAGGTGAAACTGATCGTCGGCGGGGTGCTTGCGGTTGTGCTCGATGCGGACCGCATGCATCACCCCATCGACCGCCCCCATCACCGCCTGCCCGATGGCATCATCGGTGCCGCCAGCCGGCCGCACCCGCACGGCGAGGGTGGCCACCGGCAGCGGGCTGGCGTCACCCTTTGCCGGGGCTGTCACCCACAGCCCCCAGTCCGAGCCAAGCCCGGCCAACACCTTCGGGAGTACGTCCTTGCCGACCAACGGACCGAGGGTATCGTCGGGGAAGGACTTCAACCCGGCCTTGCCGTCATCGCCGAGGAACGACCCGAGCAGCGTGCGGAACTTCTCCCACTCAAACCGCCCACCGACGGTAAGCAGGGCGTCGGACGGAACACTTCCCCAGATGGCCGACGGCTGCGAATCGGGGTTCACCAGCGAACGCAGTTCCTCCGGCACTTTGATCGGATCGGTGGCGAGGGTGACGGCGAGAGTGGCGTTCTCGTTCAGGGTCAGCGACACCCCAACCGCATCGGCAGCCGACCAGAGCTTGCCGAACTGGCGGAGGAACGCCTTCTGGTTCGCGTCGTTGGCCTGTTTTTCCTGGGCGGCGAGGTCGGCCGCAAACGCCGTCGGATCGATCAGCACGGCGGCGATGGCCTCCGTCAGGCCGAGCTTTTCGACCGCTCCAGCGAGTGGGGCGGCCGACTTATCCTCCCCGGCGATCCGAGCGATCACCTGTTTCAGCAGTCCTTCATCGCCCGCGTAGGCGAACACACCATCGTCGCGGAGCAGGTAGTACTCGGTGCGGCCATCGGCCTTGGTGCGTTCGACGTACCCCACGCCGGTGTGGGTCTTGTCGGCCGTGCCTTTCAGCTCAGTCGAAGCGACCTGAGCCGCGTTCAGCTTGGCGGTGAGGCGTTTCAGCACGTCCGGCTTGGGTGCCTTGCCGATGACCACGCCTGCATCGGCAGACATCTGGTAGGCGTACACGACGGCGTCGCCAAACACCTGGTCCCGCAGGTCGGAGAACGTCACGCCGAGGTTGTCGGAGAGGACCGTCTCCACGGCGGCCAGTTGTTTCCATTCGTCCGACCCAGTGAGCGACCGGCCGAGTGCGGACCGGGCAAAGAGTTGAACGAACGGCGACTCGCTCACGCGGGCGGTGGTGCCTTTCAGGTCTTGCACGACGAAGCAGACGCTCGTCTTCGGGGGGACGAGCCGCATCACGTCGGCCGTCGGCCCGGCGAACAGCGTCGGGGCGAAGAGGAGGCAAGCAAGAAGGGCGAAACGGGGCATGGGGTAAATCCGCCTCTCAATTGGGCCGCAGACCAGTATCCCGCAGGAAGGCGTTGATCGCCCGGCGGGTGCCGCCGGCCACCGGCTCCAGGCCAGACTTGGCAGCGGCGGGCACGGCGGCGATGGCGTCAGCCGCGGGGTTGGCCTCGGCCGAGAGCGGCTTGGGCGGATCGACCTTCGCCGGCTCGGGCAGCAGTGCCCGTGGGGTCGCCTTCTCGGCGGTGGTGCGGGTGAGCTTCGCCAGCGCGTTGCCGGCCTCCGACAACTGGTCGCCGATGTTCGGAGCGACCGACGGCGGCGGTTCGGTAACCGTCACCACCGGCTGCGGCGGCACCGGCTCGGGTTTCGCCTTCGGCCACACGGCATACCCAACCCCCACGGCGGCCAACGCCAGGGCAAGTGTGCTGGCGGCGACCGCCTTCCACGGCCACCGGGGCCGATTCAACACGTCGGCCATCACCCGCGCGGCGAACCCCGGCGGCGGGGCGATGGCGCGGGCCTGCTCGCGGGTGGAGTACACCGCGAGGGCACGGGCGAACGGATCGTTGGGGGGCGGGGTGTTCATGTGGTTTGCGGAGCAGGTTCCGTCGGCATTAATCCTTTCGCTTTCAACTGGTCGAGCAGCATCTGGCGGGCACGGTGCAGCCACGTTTTCACGGTGCCGACCGGCCGTCCAACGATCTCGGCGATCTCTTCGTAGCTACGGCCCGTCTCGTGAAACAGCACGAACACCTCACGGTATTCGGCCCTCAGTTCGCCCACACATGCCCCGATGGCGGCGGCGAGTTCGCCCCCCTCGCTCTGTGGGTCGCGGTCGGGCAGGTCCGCGAGGTAGTCGGCCGTTGGCGGTCGCTTCACCCGCTTGGCCATCGCCGTGCGGCAGCGGTTGACGGTGATACCGAGCACCCACGGGCGGAGTGGGCGGGTACCGTCCCAGCGGTGCAGGCTGCGGACGACCCGCAGGAACACCTCCTGGGCCACGTCCTCGGCATCGTGCCGGTGGCGGAGCAGCCGCACGCACAGGGCGTAAACGTCGGTCTGAAAACGGTCCACGAGTTCACGGACCGCCGCCGGGTCGTCGCGGAGGCACCTCCGGACCAACTCCTGGTCGTCGGTCACGGGTGGCCCTCAGTTGGGGAAGTGTACCCGCGACGCGGGTTGCGGGTTTCAGGGTGCTTATTCGTCGCTCAAGCCGCCGTATTGAAGACAATTCTCCGCCATCTCTGGGGGAAATGATTGTCACCCCCGTCCGGTTCGCTCGATCGCCTCCCGGAGCAGGTCGATCGCCTGCCGGGGCGACACCTCGTGCAGTTTCTTGCCGGCCTTCTCCAGCCCTTCGCTGAACTTGATGGCCGTCTCTTGCATCCGCTCGTGGGTCTCCTTCGACCCGCCAACGAGTACCCCTTCCTCGGTGCGGGTGATCCGCTTCACCCCGTCGGTGCCGTCCAGCCCGACGCCGACCACCGCCGCCACCTTCGCTTTCGGTTTCTTCGGTTTCTTGTTGTTCATGGGCGACTCCCGGTGAACCGCGTGAATACCCTAGTTTATCCCCGTGAGGGATGCCGCGGCCAATCGCACCGGGCACCTACGAGGGGTGCCCCTACCACTCCAGGATCGTAGGGGCACCCCTCGTGGGTTGGCCTCCCCGTCCTTTACCCCTCACTTTATCATTGCGGTTCCGACGCCGAGTTCACCCTGGAAAGAGGCATCAATGGGCGAGCGTTACATTTACAACATGCGGAACCTGACCAAGCTCTACGGCAAGAAGGAGGTGCTCAAGGATGTGTACCTCTCCTTCTACCCCGGGGCGAAGATCGGGGTGCTCGGTAGCAACGGAGCGGGGAAATCGACCCTCCTACGGATCATGGCCGGGCAGGATAAGGAGTTCATGGGCGAGGCGTGGCCGGAGCAGGGAGCGAGCGTCGGGTATGTGCCACAGGAGCCGTACCTGCCGGCCGGGACCACGGTGCTCCAGAACGTGGAAGCGGCCGTCGCCCCCATCCGCAAGCTGATCGACGACTACAACGCGGTGAGCGAGAAGTTCGCCGACGAAGACGCCGACTTCGAGAAGCTCTCCAACCAGATGGAGGCGCTCCAGGCGAAAATCGACGCCGCCGACGCTTACAACATCGACCGGCAACTGGAAATGGCGATGGACGCCATGCGGCTCCCCCCGCCCGATGCATTGGTGGATCGGCTGAGCGGGGGCGAGAAGCGCCGCGTCTATCTGTGCAAAACCCTTTTGCAGAACCACGACCTGCTACTCCTCGACGAGCCGACCAACCACCTCGACGCCGAAAGCGTGTACTGGCTGGAACGCCACCTCCAGCAGTACAAGGGGGCGGTGGTGGCCGTCACCCACGATCGCTACTTCCTCGACAACGTCGCCCAGTGGATCCTCGAACTCGACCGCGGCCGCGGTATCCCGTGGGAAGGGAACTACAGTTCGTGGATGGAGCAGAAACAGAAGCGGCTAAAGCTCGAAGAGAAACAGGAATCGGCCCGGCAGAAGCACCTCGCCCGTGAGTTGGAATGGGCGAAGAGCTCGCCGAAGGCCCGCATGGCCAAGAGCAAGGCCCGCCTCGCCGCCATCGAGAAGATGCAGTCGCAAGAAATGGAAGACCGCGACGAAGAACTGAGCATTCAGATCCCGCCCGGCGCCCCGCTCGGTGATCTAGTCATCCGGGCCGAGGGGCTGAAGAAGGCGTTCGGCGACAACGTGCTGTTCGACGACCTCACCTTCAACCTGCCAAAGGGGGGCATTGTCGGCATCATCGGGCCGAACGGGGCGGGGAAAACAACGCTCTTCCGGATGATCACCGGCAGCGAAAAGCCGGACGGCGGCACGCTCACCGTCGGCCCCACGGTGCAGTACGCCTACGTCGATCAGAGCCGCGAAAGCCTGAACCCAGAAAACACCATCTTCGAGGAGATCACCGGCGGGACCGACTACATCATGCTCGGCAAGCAGAAGGTGGCGAGCCGTGGGTACGTGGCACGGTTCAATTTCAAGGGGCCGGACCAGCAGAAGATCGTCGGCAACTGCTCCGGCGGGGAGCGGAACCGCATCCACCTGGCGAAGTTGCTGCGGAGCGGCGGGAACCTGCTACTGCTCGACGAACCGACCAACGACCTCGACGTGGACACCCTGCGGGCGCTCGAAAACGCGCTCGAGAACTTCGCCGGGTGTGCGGTGGTCATCAGCCACGACCGCTGGTTCCTCGACCGCCTGGCGACGCACATCCTGGCGTTCGAGGGCGACGGCAAGGTAGTGTGGTGCGAGGGCAACTTCCAGGTGTACGAGGAGCAGCGGAAGGCCCGCCTCGGCGACGCCGCCGACAAGCCAACGAAGATGAAGTACCGGAAGTTGACCAGCTAACCCGGGGGATGTCATGCTGTCGCAACAGGACCGCCAGTATCGGGTCGGGGCGTTCTTCAGGGGCATTCAACAATCGAGCCGGGTGATCTATTGGGCAGCCGTGGCCGACCGGCCGCGGCTGACACCCGAGTGGATTGACGATGTGCTTGAGAAGAACCACGGCTGGCTGACGTCCCAAACGGCCGACCGCTACGATGCGGAGGCGTTCGATTTCCTGCCGCCCAACGAACTGCAACGACTGACCGCGGCGGTCGGCCGGGTGCGGGCGGTCGCGGCGGAACTCGGCCCGAAGGATTCCGCATCGGCCGACCAGCGGGAGCGTGCGAAGCCCGCGTTAAAAGAAATTCTTCAACTCCTCGAGTTTGACCGCTACGACGATCCGGAGGCGTTCCGGCTCGGCAAGATGATCGAGCGTAGGCTCGCGTCGGAGTGGCCGCCGCACCTCGACCACCTGCGGTTCCGCACCGGGTTCGACAGCACCGACGACCCGGCGCTGTGGGTGTGGGCGTTCGTCGCCCAGACCGGCGAGTATGACCCGGTACCGTTCCTGGAGTGGGCGAGTGACCTCCGGCAGTTGCTCGACCCCGTGTCCCGTGAAGTTGCACCGGAGGGGCGGGCGTTAGTGTACTTCCGATCGACCGCCGAGCAGACTGAGTTGGAGGGTGCCGCCGCGTGAGCCTCGCCACCGACCTCCTCGATCAGGCGGACCAGTTAGCCAAACTCGGCCCGAAAAATCCCAAACAGGCCAACCTGCGGCGAGCGGTGTCGGCGGCTTACTACGCCCTGTTCCACCTGCTCGCCGAGGCCGCCGCGCAGCAGTTCGCTCAGTTGTGTGGTAGAACAAACCCCGAGGCCATCTCACTCATCACCCGCTCGTTCGCCCACATCGACATGAAGAAGGCCTCGGAGCGGTTCGAGAAATCCGAGTTACCCGCGGCCCTTCAACTGCCCAAAGGGCAGTACGTGGCGCCAGCCGATTTGGTGGCGGTGGCGAGAGCGTTCGGTGTGCTGTACGCAGCCCGGATGGAGGCGGATTACAACACGGGCAAACGGGTCACTCGGGCCGAGGCAGGAGAGTTGATTCAACAGGCCCGCAAGGCGTTCGCGGCTTGGGAGCGGGTGAAAGATACTCCAGACGCGCGGACGTACCTCGTTTGTTTCTCACTCTGGGAAACATGGAACAAGAAGCGCTAACCGCCAGGGCGACCCATGATCGAACTCATCGACGTCACGAAAACCTACGACCAGGGCCGGCGGGTGGTGAACGCCGTCCGCGGGGTGAGCCTGGCCGTGCAGGGCGGAGAGTTTGTCACCATCATGGGGCCGAGCGGGTCGGGCAAATCCACCCTCATGCACCTCATGGGCGCCCTCGACACCCCGTCCACCGGCCGCGCCGTCTTCCAGGGGCGTGACCTACAATCCATGACCGACCGCGAGCGATCCCTGCTCCGTCGCACCAAGATCGGGTTCGTCTTTCAGGCGTTCAACCTTCTCCCCACCCTCACCGCAGGGGAGAACGTGGCCCTGCCGCTCCTGCTCGACGGGGTGGACCGCCGCACCGCCACCACGCGGGCGTCCGAGTGCCTGGAGCGGGTCGGGCTGGCCCACCGGGCCGACCACTACCCAGAAGAGATGAGTGGCGGGGAGATGCAACGGGTGGCCGTCGCCCGGGCGCTCGTCGGCGAGCCGGAGGCGGTGCTGTGCGACGAACCGACAGGCAACCTGGACACGGCCACCAGTCGTGAGGTATTGGGCCTACTCGCCGACCTGCGAACGCCCGCCCGGGCCGTCGTCATGGTGACGCACGACCCGACCGCCGCCGCCTTCGGCACCCGGCTGGTGTCCATCCGCGACGGGAAGATCGACGCTGACCGCCCGGTGACGGCTTCTGAGGCGAACGGGGTACGTTAGAGCCCCGGTTCTGCCGACCCACCCACCCGCTCACGCGGGCCACTCGCTGAGCACGGAGTCTTATGCTGACCGTCTTCCGCCTGCTGAGCCTTCGCTACCTTGTGCAGCGGTGGGACCGGTCCGCGCTGATCGTGCTGAGCATCGCCCTGGGCGTCGCCACGCTCGTCTCGACCCGCATCCTGAACCAGTGCCTGGAAGCCGCCGCGGCAAACACCACCACGCCGCTGAAGGTGGGCGACCTGAGCGTTACCAACGACGAACT
>JALOQR010000469.1 GCA_025459365.1 Fimbriiglobus sp. | reverse complement strand
CCGCCGCCGGCACGGCCACGCCCAGCCCGGTGAGCGCCAGCGGCACCCGGTGGCGGGCCAGTCGGTCGGCGAGCCGCTTGCGGGCGGCGTCGAGGCGGCTGGCGAGCGTGCCCTCAGGGATGCCGAGTTCGGCCGCCACTTCGGACCGCGGGCGGTCGTGGATCAGGCACAGCACCACCGGGCCGCGGAGCTTATCCGGCAGGGCAGCCAGCTCGCGGTCGAGCCACGACTCGGACGGCGGTGGGGCGACCGACTCGGGGCGGAGTTCGGCGGCGAGGCGCTCGTGCTTGCGGCGGCGGGCGAACGCGGTGCGGGCCTTGAGCGACACCCGCACCGCGGCGGCGTACAGCCAGTCGCCCAGGGTCGAGCGGTGGGCGAGGGCGTCGGCACGGTTCACCAGCACCAGGAACACCGCCTGGAAGGCGTCGTCGGCGTCAGCGGTGTTGCCGAGCACGCGGCGGCACACGCCGAGGACGGTCGGCCCGTGCCGGCCGACGAGCGCGGCGAACGCCGACGGGTCGCGGTCGCGGACGAACCGGGCGAGCAGCTCGCCGTCAGGGTTCGGCGGGCCGAGGCGGGCGGCCAGTCGGGAGAGCGGGGCGGTCATGTCACACAGTGCCCGGCCGGGGCGAAAGGAGTCGGGGAAAATGGCCATCGTCCGACCCGCCCGCTATCCCTGGCAACACGCGCCTTCCCCCCGTAGCATGCCACCATGAACGACACCGCCCCGATGACCGAGCGTGCCGCCGAGTTCCGCAAGCGGTTCGCCAACCTCGAAACCGAAATCGGTAAGGTCATTGTCGGCCAACCGGATATCGTTCGGGGAGTGCTGACCAGTCTGTTCGTCGGCGGGAACGTGCTGCTCGAAGGGGTGCCCGGCCTGGGCAAGACGCTGCTCATCCGCACCCTGTCACAAGTTCTCGACCTGAAGTTCACCCGCATCCAGTTCACTCCCGACCTGATGCCGTCGGACATCGTCGGTACCGACATCATCCTGGAAACGCCTGAGGGCCGCCGCGAACGGCGGTTCCAGGCCGGCCCGCTGTTCAGCCAGATCGTGCTGGCCGACGAGATCAACCGGGCCATCCCGAAGACGCAATCCGCCATGCTGGAGGCGATGCAGGAGCGGACGGTGAGCGTCGGCGGGACGACGCACAAGCTGCCCGCCCCGTTCTTCGTGCTGGCGACCCAGAACCCGATCGAGCAAGAGGGCACGTATCCGTTGCCCGAGGCCCAACTCGACCGCTTCCTGTTCAAACTGCTGGTACCGTTCACGACCCGGGACGAACTGAACCGTATTGTTAGCCGCACCACCAAGAACGACATGCCGCAAGCGAGCAAGGTGATGGACGCCGGCGAGATCGATAGCTGGATGAAACTGGTGCGCGAGGTGCTGGTGGCTGATCCGGTGCAGGACTACGCCATCCGGCTCCTCCTCGCCACCCACCCGAACACCGACTACGCCACCGCCGAAGCGAACCGCTACTTCCGGGCCGGAGCTAGCCCGCGGGGTGCTCAGTCGCTGATTTTGGCC
This sequence comes from Fimbriiglobus sp., assembly GCA_025459365.1. Taxonomy (GTDB): domain Bacteria; phylum Planctomycetota; class Planctomycetia; order Gemmatales; family Gemmataceae; genus JALHQU01. Next base: position 1,467 of record JALOQR010000469.1, on the reverse strand, counting down.
GGCAAGGTGCGGGCGCTACTGGAAGGGCGATTCAACGTCAGCTTCGAGGACATCCGCAAGGTGTACTTCCCGGCCATGCGGCACCGCGTGCTACTGAACTTCGAGGCACAGGCCGAGGGGATCACTAGCGATCAGGTGTTGGCCGCGATTCTGAACGAAGTGAAGGAGAAGGAGACCGAGCGGCGATAGGTGCAGGGCGGGAAAACGAGGGGCGGTTGGTGCCGGGCGGCTCAGTGGTCGGTGGTGGGTGGTCTCGTTGGGGGGGTCCAGCGCGCGGTACGCTCGCGCCGACCCACGGTTTCCCGCCCGCGTGGGTCGGCTCGAGCGTACCGCTCGCTGGACCCACCCTACCCAACCGGCCCATCCCCACACCCTGCATCGCCTTGGCGATAGGTGGGGCGAACGGCGCGACGGGAGTCCGCCGGTCTGGTCAACCCCCGGCGGACTCCCGTCGCGCCGTTCGCCATTTCGACCGCAAGTCTCCCCGCCTCCCGCGTCCCAGGAGGGATGTCCGTCACTCGTTCCGGGGCGTCACGCATGGCCCGCCGCCTTCTCCCGCTCGTCGCCCTGATTTCCCCGGCAATTGCTGCCGCCCAAACCAGCCCCCCGTTGAAGGCTCCCACCCCTGCCGAACAGCCCACCCAGACGAAACAACTCTCCGATACCCTGCACAAACTCCTCCTCGCCAATCTCCCCGATCCCATCGTGAGAACCGAACACAACTGGGACCACCAGAGAGAAGTGTTCGATGGGCTGAAGTGGGAACGCAAGGGAATCATGCGGTTCCGCCCTCACGTCGTGAAGGAGATGAAGAACGACGGCCGGTGGGAGCGAGTGACGGTGCAAGCTCACGACGCGACGAAAACGCTCAAACTGACCACCAGCAACCTGCGGACGGACGACCAAGGCAATACCCTATTCGACGCAGTGGTGCAGACCGATGTGAAACTGAAGTACGAGAACCAACTCTGGGCAATGGGGGCACGACTTTACGCCGGCGAGACACGGGCGAAGTGTACGACCGGGGTCACGATGACGGTCGAGGTGAGCAGCCGCACCGAGTTTGCTCCGGGAGCCACATTGCCAACGGTGGTGCTACGGGTGCGTGTGACGGAAGCCAAGCTGAGCTACTGGGATCTGGTGTGTGAACACACTCTCGGCGTCGGCGGCGACGCGGCGAAGGTGATCGGCAACGCCGTGTACGATGTGATGAAGAAGCTCAAGCCCGACATGGAAAAGGGACTGCTGGAGAAGGCGAACGCGGCCATCGTGAAGGCCGCCGACACAAAAGAAGTGCGAGTTGAGTTGGGGAAATTGCTGAGTGGAAAAAAGTAGGGGCACTTCTTGTGGATGCCCAGCAGGACATGGGCACCCACAAGGGGTGCCCGTAGAGTCACATCGCCGCCCAGTCTTTTGGCTTCAGCCAGTACTCGGTCAACTCCGCCTCTTTCGAGCCCGGTTCGGCCT
>JALOQR010000022.1 GCA_025459365.1 Fimbriiglobus sp. | reverse complement strand
GAGCAGGTGAAGACATGACCGAAGGATGGCCACGAGCAGCGGAAGGTTCGCAAGCGAGTAGCCCCCGTCAGGGGGGGGTATGTGTGTGGCAGGTGGCAGTGTGGCAGAGTGGGGGGGGCAAGCCGTGACCGGCAGTGTGACGCAAACTGCGATTACCAAGTCACGTTGGACGCCCAAACTTTGTGGACGAGGCCGAACTTCTTGAAGAGCAAGAGGTTCGGGTGAGCGACTCCGCTTTTCCCCAGATACCACCACATCACTCGCATTTCTGTCAACGCGTCATGTGTGCCAATACAGGAGTTTCATCCGAAAGCCTTCAGGAGGCTCTCCATCTCGTCGGGCCAGTCCGGTGGTGGCTTGTCGTCGGTCACCGGTTTCTGCCCGGCGACTTTCGGTGGGGTCATCAGCCACTGGAGAAAAGCGTCACTCGACAGGTGCTGGCACATTTTGCGTCGGGCGAAGTCTCGCAATCGGCTATCATTCGACACAATTCGCAGTTGTTGTGGTTGGGGGTGAATGCTGACCAGTGCTTCGATCAAGTCGTCGGCCGTCTGGCGAAAGGAGAACGTGACGGTGAGGCCGCGATGCGTGGTTGTGCCGTGGTCTTTCTTGCTGTTTTGGGCGTCGAACACCACCCGCACGGCAGTTGGATTGGCCTTGATGGGCGCGGAATCAGCCAGCCAGTCGAGAAAGCGGCGACGAGCAGAGGCGAGAGCGGCCTGAGTGCCGGCCGGCGGTGGGGGCATGCCGACGGCATGCATCAGGTTGTAACCATCGATGAGCACAGACATAAAGACACCTCATCGCGGTGTCTTTACTTTAGTCGCCGGTCGCGAAGGAGGTGGGGGAATTTAAGCCTGCCATCCGACGATACCCTGGTTGAATCCAGTCCGGGAGCATGCGAGCAAAGCGGCTACTGCGCGTCTCGCCGACGAACACCTGGTCGCCCGGTTCGAGGACAACATTCGTCGTAGGGTCGCCGTCTCGCACGGCCCGGAGGTCGGCCCGAAACACTTGTGGCTCGACTCCAGTAGCCACATTCGGCCGGAGTACACAGACATCCCGCAGATCGGCCCGCCCATCCGCAAGCCGGCCAGTGCGATGAAGGAAATCGACCAACCGCTCGGCTCCGTGGTAGGGCACGACCTGCTGGCGATTCAGTTCCGGGCCGAACAGATAGACCCGGCTGGTCCGAGGGCCAGCGACATGAATACTCACCCGACCGGGGTCGCACCCGACCGCAACAGCGATCGACCGGCGGGCGTCGTCGAGAGTCAACCCTTCCACTGACGGGCGGAGGTCATCGGTGAGTGGTAAACGGCCCTCCAGATCGACGGCGGCGATACAGTCGAGGTGAGGGTGATCAACGATGCGGACTGCAATCACGTCTGGGCAGCCAATCACATACACCGGCGGTGTCTCGGGAGCGGAGCGAACGACCGTGCCACTGGCCGGGCGAACACCAACACACCCGATCAACTGGAGCGATCCGAGGGCGACAATAATGATGACGCGGCGCACGCCGCATTCATCGGTTGTAGAGAAGGTACGGCTTCAGCGATTTGTTGTTCCGCTTGCTGTTCCGCCGCCCGACCAGTTTCGCTAGAACACTGCCATGCAACAGATCCTCTTCCACCTGCCGTTCACCGCCGGCTGGTTCCCGCCCGACGGCATCCCCCTGTATGGTTTTGGGGCGATGCTCTTCCTGTGTTTCGTTGTCACGGCGATGGTGTGGGGGCCGCGAAGGTCGGAGAGGGTCGGTTTGCCGAAGGAGCGACTCCAGGACATGGCCATCCTGCTGTTTGTCGCCGGTATCGGCGGAGCGCGGGTGGTGTACATGGTGCAGTATGCCGATCAGTTCAAAGGCAAGAACCTCTTCGTCGAGTTCTTCAAGATCTGGGAAGGGGGTATCGTCTTCTACGGGTCAGTGGTTGGAGCGGTGGGCTGCTTCCTCGCTTTCCGCCATTTCGTGCTGCGGCGACTTGGAGTTTCGACGTGGAAACTCGGCGACGCCATTGCCCCGCTCATCGCTTTCGGGTTAGCAGTCGGGCGGATTGGGTGTTACCTCAACGGCTGCTGCTGGGGGCAAGTGGCAGTACCCGAGGTCCAGCCAGTGCCTCTCTCGGCGGAGTTGGGGAAGTTTCCGGTGCTGGCCAGTTATGGTGTTCGCGAGCAGGTGACCACTCCGGCCGACAGCACCAAACAAATTCCTCAGGTGTGGGGAATCCAAACGCTCACTGGATTTACCATCGATCCATTCGCTCCCGGCATGGTGGAGGGGGTGGAACGGGGTTCGGAAGCCGCGAAGGTGCTCAAACCGGGGGACCAAATCAAGGCGGTCAACGGCCAGGCAGTCGCGGCCGGCTCCGACGCCTTCAACCCAGCCGCATGGCCGCGAGGGAAGAAATCCCTCGACCTCGCACTCGACCGCAATGGCACGGCGGTATCGGTGTCCTACAGCCCACGGACTGTGGCGGTGTTCCCGACCCAACTGTACGAAGTGGTGAGTATGACCCTACTCATGCTTTTTCTTCTGGCGTACCAACCCTTCCGCCGGCACGATGGACAACTTCTGGTACTGCTCATGCTTGGGTACGGCGTCCATCGCTGGCTGAACGAGGCCATCCGCATCGAGCCGACCTACGCCCTGGGGATGACTCTGTCGCAGTGGATTAGCGTGGCCATCTTCACCGCCGGTGTGGTATTGGAGGTGGGTCTGCGGATGACGCAACCGATGCTGCCAAAAGGACCTGTGCCTCTCGGCCACGGTGTGCCCCCCCTACAAGCGGTCGCATAACCTGAGAGGCGGTCATGTTCCCCTACGCCCCGTTCCGCGACCCGCACTCCCGCCGCGACTGGCTCGCTCACGCTGCCACCGGCCTCGGCGGAATCGCTCTAGCTTCGCTGTTCGCCGAACAACCCCTCCGGGCCAACCCCGACCGCAAAGGCGGGGCGAACCCCACCAACCCACTTGCCCCCAAAAGACCGCACTTCGCCCCGAAGGCCAGACGGGTGCTTGTCATCTTCTGTTCCGGGGCGGTGAGTCACGTGGATTCATGGGACCATAAGCCTGAACTGGAGAAGCGAGACGGCCAACCACTGCCAACGACCGAAAAGTTGATCACCTTCCAGGGGGAAAACGGCAACCTCGTCAAGCCGGTGTGGAAGTTCCGGCCCCGCGGCAAGTCTGGCAAAATGCTCTCGGATCTGTTTCCGAAACTGGCAGAACACGCCGACGACCTGTGCTTCATCCACTCGATGACGGCCAAAAGCAACACGCACGGCCCAGCCGAGAATCAGATGAGTACTGGGTTCACCCTGGATGGTTTCCCGAGCGCCGGAGCGTGGGTGAGTTTCGCCCTCGGTAGTGAAAACCGCGACCTGCCAGCGTTCATTGCCATCCCCGACCCTCGTGGGGTGCCGCAGGTCGGGCCGAACAACTGGGGGAGTGCGTTCCTCCCGGCTGTATTCCAGGGCACCGCCTTCACCGCAGACAAGCCCATCCCCCACCTCCACCGCCCCGAAAGCGTGAGCCAGGAGGCCGATACTGCCACCCGCGACTTCTTGAAGTTGCTGAACAACGAACACCAGAAAACCCGCCCAGCCGACACCGACCTGGCTGCCCGGATTGCCGCTCACGAACTGGCCGCCCGGATGCAACTCCGGGCGAGCGAAGTGGCCGATCTGAGCAAGGAGCCGAATTCGGTTCACGACGAATACGGCACTACCGACGCCAACAAGACAAAGGCCGGATTCGCCCGGAATTGCCTGCTCGCCCGCCGCTTGCTTGAACGCGATGTGCGGTTCGTGCAACTCTTCAACGGCAGTTATGCAATGGGCGAGGGCGTCGGCAACTGGGACGGGCACAAGACGCTGAAGTCCCAATACGACATCCACGCCCCCGTCTTCGATGGCCCATGTGCGGCCCTGCTGACCGACCTGAAACGGACGGGTCTCCTCAAGGACACGCTAGTAGTGTGGGTGACGGAATTTGGACGGATGCCAACATTCCAGAAGGGGGCGAGTGGGCGGGACCACAACCCCAAGGGGTTCACCGTGTGGCTGGCCGGAGCCGGGGTGAAGGCCGGCTTCAGCTACGGAGCAACGGACGACTTCGGTCACCGAGCGGTGGAGAAGGTGGCGACGATCTATGATCTGCACGCCACCGTCCTACATCTGCTCGGTTTGGATCACGAGAAATTGACGTACTACCACAACGGCATCGACCGCCGGCTCACCGACGTCCACGGCACGGTCATCAAGGACGTTCTGGCATGACGGTACTTGGCTTTGGCCACACTAACCACAACAGCGTGAAGGCGACGAGCGGGGCCGCGGCAGCCAACTGAATCGCCAGTGAGTATTGTTTTGTCGCCTCGATTTCCTTGCCGACCAGTTCTTGCATCAGTGCCGAACTAATCCACGCCGCGCACCCAAACAAACCAGACAACTTCCCCTGGTGTTCACGCGATAGGTCTTGCGACAGGGCGTAGTACGTCGGGAACAAGCCGAGCGACCCAGCCGCGACCAGCAGCATAGCCCCAAGCAAGGGCCACCCAGCCGGTAACCCCGCCACCGCAGAGCCAGCCGTGCAGAAGACGCAGCATAGCCCGAATGACAGCACGCGGGCGTGATGAACGTCCCACCCGCGGCCTGTCAGCACTTTCACCAGAAGCCCGACCCCCAGGCAACCGATGTCGGCCGTGAGGTAGTAGGCGACCGAGAAGAGTTGTGTGAAACGATCGGAGTAGCCGTGGAACTCACTCAGGAACAGGACGTTCCATGCCCGGAAATACTGCCAGGTAATGTTGATGGCGACCACGACCACAATCGCCACGAACATCTTGCGAGCAAATCCACCGGGTGGAATTGGCGACAGGTCGGCGGCAGAGTTGGCCGGCCGGGCGAGGTCGGTCCCCCGGACGAGAGCAAGCCACGGAAACACCCATACCAGACCCACCGCACCCACGATGAGAAACGGGTACGGCCAGTGACCGGGTTGATCGGGTCGACAAGCCAGCACCACAATGGGGGTGAAGATGGCACCGATCGACGCTCCGCTCTGAAGGATGCTGTTGCCAAGTGGCAACTCCTGGCGCGAGAGAATGCGCTGAGTGGTGACCAGAGCGCACGGCCAGTGGCCCGCCTCAAAAACACCGAGGAACACTCGGCAAAGCAGAAAGCCAAGAACGTGGGCGACCCGGCGCCACTGCTCGGCGTCGGGCAATTGGCATTGGGCGTCGTTCAGGGCCGTGAACTGCTGCCAGAATGAGGTTGGTGGTCGGGAGGTTTCCGCGAGGAGCGGCAGTACGTATTCCCCAATGGCCGGAGCAAACGCGGTGGCACACCCGGCCAGCGACCAGCCGACGAGGGCCACCGGGTAAAGCCATCGCACCGGAAAACGGTCGACCAGCGCCCCGAACACCAAGGCGCCAGCCGCAAAGGCGAGACCGAACGCAAACTCTAGCCGACCGTACTGAGCTTTATTGAGGTCAAGCTCACGGATGATGTGTTTGCTCGTCTGGGCCAGTGTTTGCCGGTCCATGTAGAGAAGAAGAGTGGCGAGCAGGAGCAACCCGCACACCAGCCACTTCCAGTGCCGCCCGCGGTTGGTCGGAGTCATGCGTCCCACGCCTTGCCGTCCCAGGCGATAACACGCTCGAGGTGGCTCACCACGTCGGCGGCGAACACGCGGAAGAGTGCCTCACCCTTCTCAGCCGTGGCGGCCCGCGGGTCGCCGATATGCCCAGGCTCGCTGCGGTCGGGCATCGTCCACGCCCTGTACGCTGGGCTGAACCCGACGCCGAACGGCACGTCACCGGTCGCCGCCGAATCGGCCACCAACTCGGGGCGAATGCGGAGCATCATCGACGTTTCCCACTCGCAGGCGTGGCCCATCTCACGCTGTTGCAGGTCTGGTTCCGTCTGCCACGGCTGCCCACCCAACCCCCAGTAGGTTGCCGACACGAGCAGCACGTCGCGGCGGTCACGCAACTTCTGACGTAATTCATAAGTAGCCTGCTGCATCGGCACACTGTTCCCTCCGTGTCCGTTGACGAAGGCAATCCGGGTGAACCCGTGCCGCAAGAAGCACTCGGCGAGGTCAATGAGCGTATCGAGGTACACCCGCGGAGAGGCCGAAAGTGTACCGGGGAAGTCCAGATGGTGATGGGAGTTGCCGAGCCACTGTAGTGGGGCGAACAGGCACCTACCGTGCAGAGTCTGTTGCACCCGACGCATCACCTCGGCCAGCAGGAGGCTGTCAGTGAACAGCGGCATGTGGTGGCCGTGCTGCTCCAGGGCTGCGATCGGAAAGACCACTGGTGTGGTACGAGGCAGCGCCTGCACCTGCGGCCAGCGGAGGGCATACAGTTCCATGCGGCACCTACTTCAAATCGGGCTTGGGAGCGTGAGGGTAATCGACTGGTGAGTAGTGGATGGCCAACTCTGGTGTATCCTGTCGTCGCCCGCCATCGGCCCTCGACGTCAACGCCCGGTCCAAAATCCCGCTTGTCAGAAGCGTGCGTTCGACAGGGTAGGTCGGTTGACCGGTGTGGATCATGCGCTCGACCGCTTTCAGTAGGAACGCGAAGTGCGGGTGGTGTGGTTCGGGCCGCTCCTCGAACCCGGTGGCGTGGAGTTTGCCACTCTTGAGTTTTACCCCGACCCCGGTGAGACGCGCATTCGGTAACATGAACTGAGCGCCACGGAAACCATCGGCGTACTCGAACAGGAAGAGCACCGGTTTGTCCTCGTCCCGCAGTTTCTTGTTCTTGTTCGCTTTTGGGATCACTTCCCACACCGCCTCCAGCACCTCCTTGTTCACCCGCCCATCGTCCACCGCGTCCCACGCCGCCTTGCCCTCCAGGCATTGAACCCACTTCACGCCTGTCTCGACCTTCGCCCGTCGTTCCACAATTGCCTGATAGCACTCCAGGGCGTGGAACCCATAGATGTCCAGTCCACTGTAGCCGATGCCCACTGCCGCCTCGATCTCGGTCCCGACGGGCAGGTCGAACGGGTGACTCCGGTACGACACTGGGAGTGACGACGCGGCCATGAATGGTACCTTCATCTTCACCGCCCGGTCGAACATCCACTTCGCCTCCGCCCAAGGCGGCCCGAGGTGTTTGTCGTTGAACACAGGCACCACCTTCTTGAACTTCGCGAAGGCGTCGGTGATCTCCTCGAAGAACCGCATCCGTGGGTAGAGTTTTTGGCCGAGTTTGTTCGTCGGATAGTCGCCGTGTTCGCCGATGCTCAGTACGCCGTCGATCGGGATGTCCTTGCCGCCGACAGTGATGGCCTTCTCGATGGTGTCAAAGATCGGCACGTCGTGTTTCTTGACCAACTCGCGGGCAATGTCCTTGTCCGGGAACTGATCGACGTACAGCGATACCAGCTTGAGCGCCGGGCCGGCACCGCCGTCGTGATTCCACCCCTGCAGAATCTTGGTGAGGATGACGTCGGCGTGCGATTTCGGCGTGTAGATAGTGACGACGGCGGCGACCGACTTGATGACGAACTTCTCTTCGGCACGGCCCGCGGGGAGGGAGGCAAGACCGGCGGCGGCCGCGAGCTTGATCGCGTCGCGACGGGAGGGGGTTTGCATGGAGAGGCTCGCAAGTTGGTGAACCGGCAGGGCGGGGATTGTACCACGCACCGCCGGCCAACAAACCGGAAACCGCTCACTGATTTCGGATCACTCGGCGGATATCGATTGGCGTCTTCAACCTACCCGCGTCTGCCGGCTGATCCATCAGTTTCTTCACCACCTCCGCTCCCTTACTCACTCGACCGATCACAACAACATCCGCGGTGGCATCTTCGGGGGTCACCCCTGCGAACACCACTAATCCCGTCACAATACCCTGGTCGCGCATCACGCCAAAACTGCCGTTGGTCGGCTTCACCCGTACGCCCTGAGGCCACTTCTCCAGTTTCAAGTCCTTAGCCCACCTCTTCTCCCAGTCGGAATTCACGACCGCCCACGCCCCACCGCCGACCACCCGCTCGAACTTGCCGGAGTGAAACCCCCCGTCCAGCGCTGTCCGCACGAAATTGGTGACGGCCGCCGTCTCCTTCTGGCCGTCGAGTTCGACCTCGAAATCGCCCAGGGCGGTCTGGATGGATACCGTTGTCTTGTCGCCGAGTTCCGCGTCCCGCCAACGGAAGATCGGCACCGACTTTGGGTCGTAGTTCTTCAGATGAGCGCGGTCTTCCGGTTTACGGTTCTGTGGCTTCGTGTACCGCCACTCCTTGTTGCCGAAGACCTCCTCGCACATCTTCGCCAGTTCCTTGTCGTACTCCTTGAGCTTGGCCCGTGTTCGGATGTCGTTGTGCAGGGCGTCGGGTGGGGCGTTGTCGTCGAACCAACTCTGCACCCCCTCGGCCCAGTACTCGCCAGCGTTGGTGGCGGCGTAAGTGTTCTTCCACAGCCCGCGTTCGACGGCCGCGGCGTGGGCGGCCCGTAGCCGCTTGTCGAAAGTGGGATCGACCTTGTTCAGCCCGGTTCCGTGGATGGCATGGGCGAACTCGTGCAGGAAGATGTTCTCGTTTGGGTAGGGATCGCGGTGGAACGAGAGCAGGTTCTCTTCCGCCCCGCTGACGACTGGGTTGTGAGGGGTGGCCCCCAGCCCGCGGGCGCGACGGTCCCAGAACAGCTTTGGCTTCAGGTTGCTGTGTTCGGGTACGTCGGTAGTGAACTCGTCCTTCGCCATGATGACGGCCCGCAGATTCTGGGAAGCCATCGCATCGCGGATATCTTTGCGGCCGTCGAGCAAGTGCTTGACGATCCACGCTGCTTCGGCGAGGGCGTCGTCGCTCACTTTCTTCGAGCCAATCACCGGCAAACCGTCAGCGTCGACGTACTTCTCGTAGAACGGGTCGAGTTTCAGCTTCTCTCGGAGTTTTTCGGGCACCGGATCAGCGGCGCACGCGACAGACGCGAACAGGAGGAAGGTTGTGGCGAGAAAACGGACCATGAGGCAGACCTGCAAGGAGTGGTTGCGAATTTACCGCATTGGCGACGGTGTTCCTGAAAAATCGGCGAACCAAGCAACCGGACTTGGGATGCCCTGACAGACCAGTGCCCCGAGCAAGAGTGTCCATTGTGCGAACACTCCGTGCAATGGCTCACCACGTTCAGCGGTGCGATACCACCGACTCACTGCAAGAGCCCACGATTGCGAAGGTATCCAAGGACCAGTTTCTCGAACGGCACCTGATTGCTCGTGAACAAGTAGTTCATCCCACGTTTGGTACAAAACTGGTTGACAGTTCCACGAAAGGCGGCGAGGGTCTTCTGATACCGTTCCAGCAATGGTGCAGAGATCGTGATTTCCGCTTCATCACCGTCTTCAATATCGGTGAATTTGAGGTCGCCGGTGTAGGGTGGTTGAATCTCCTCCTGACTCAAGATGTGAATACAGAAAATGTCGAGATTGCGACTAGCCAGATATCGCAAGCCTTCTTCGAAGCCATCTTTATCCAAAAAATCGGACAGCACGAGGGCAATCCCACGACCGTTCACCCGCAGGCTGAAATTCCGCAGGGTACGATTCAACTCGCCACCGCCACCAGCTGGAATGTTGTCGATGACTTTCAGCAAACGAGGCAGACTTGGCCGACCTCGAAACACCGGGCTTCGCCCGCCGCGCTCGCCGCCCACGGTCTCCACGCTCACCCGGTCGAGGTTGATCAGGCCGACGAACCCGAGGGCAGCGGCGACCTGCTTGGCGTACCGCAGTTTCGTTGGTGTGCCGTAGTCCATCGACGTACTGTTATCGATGAGCAGGTGGACGTTCAGGTCTTCTTCTTCGAGGTACATCCGCAAAAACAGTTTTTCTAGCCTGCCAAACAGGTTCCAGTCGAGTAGGCGCAGGTCGTCTCCGATGGTGTATGGTCGAAAGTCGGCAAACTCCGATCCGCGGCCCTTACGTTTGCTGAGGCGGTCGCCCTTCATCCGTCCGGCCCGTATCTTCCGCGACACGAGTTCGAGCGACTCCAACCGTCGGAGGAAGTCCGGGGAGAGGAGTGGGGTGTCGGCCGCGGGCGGGGGCGGAGGTGTAGCCATAATGGGAGTGTATGACCGCCGCGACCCGCAGGGGAGCGTCTGCAGCTGGCAACGGATTACCCTTGGGATGGCATCGAACCGAGTCGGCGTACATACCGAAAGTAACCATCGAGCTTGAACTTCTTGGCTGTGTTCTGCGACGACATATAGCGAATGTTGCCGAACACTTCACGTTCGGGTGGCCACGGGCGGTCGAAGAGGCCGAAACACCAAAGGATGCCCGAGTAGCTATTTGGGTCGCGGCCATCGAGCGCGTACTTATTGTTTAGATGCTCCAGCACACGATAGGCGGCCTCGGGCGAAGGCGACCATTCAAGCACCTTCTTGCCCCACAGCATCCGAAGGTAGTTGTGAATCCTCCCACTTGCTCGAAGTTCTTGTTGGGCGGCGTTCCAGAGGTCATCGTGGGTCTCGGCGGCGTCGAACTGTTCCAGTGTGTACAGGTGTGAGCGCGGATCACTGGAATGCTTGCTCAGCGTGGCGAGTGCCCACTCGGGTAGCACTCCGGCGAGCGTGCCACGCTCCGACTGCGGAGAGTAATCGAAGGTGTCGAAGTTGAATGACGGTCGTTCACCAAGGTCTTGCCAACTCTTGCGCCCTACTGCCGCCGGACGACGTGCGAAGTGCCACTGGTAACCGACACTCCTCCAGGTGATCGCCTCATCCAGGTAACTATTGATGTTTGGATCGCGGCAGAAGAAGTCGTCCTTGTTACGGGTCTTCGGGTTGAGTAGGTTAGGATTCCAGCCCTCGCCGAGTACCGCCTCAGCCACCTCATCCATGCTCAGGTGCCCATAGTGCAAGTGGTAGCTCAATCGGCTGGCCGACACGCTCTCCGGGTCGTTTGGCTGAGAGCGGTGGTCGGCATACCGGCCAAGTTTGTCACTGACGAAACTAGCGACTAACCGTTTCCCTTCAGCCTGGCCGCCGACCTCGCCGGGCACCGGCGGAACCGACTGATCGATGGGCAGACTCCGCACGAACGCGGCGAGATCCTTTGGTGGAGTCCACAGCTCGAACGGAGCGGCAATCCCCTTCCCTTGCAGACCGTCGAAGTCTGGTGAGGGGTTCGCCCTGTACTTCCATGCCTCGGCGAACAGCTTGTGCAACTTCGGCCGAAGGTGAGCAGCGGCGGCGGTCGGCGGGCCAAGCAGCGCCAGGGGGACTACGCTGTTGCTGTCGATCGCCTGCATCGCCACATTCACCGAATCGGCCACCGCCCGGATTTGCGCGGGGACGATGAACTGCGGAAAGTCGTCCGTCACCAACAGGCTGGCATCGTCGCACAGCTTTCGTACTAGCCCGCGGCCGGTGTTTCCCGGCACCTCGACGAACGGCCAGTACGTCGCTCCCACCACTTTCGCCACTGAGTGGCTATTCCGCATGCCCTCCAGAATGAATTGGTGGAAGCGGGCACTCGCCCACGGGTAGTTCAGTTTCAGCCCCTCGTAAATCACGAGCGGCTTGTTGAGTTGGCGGGCAGCGGCGAGGGCATGGTCTAGTGCGTGGTTGTGCGACAACCGGCGAAACATCTGCACCCAATACAGGACGTACTTCCCGGCAGGGTTCACCGGCCGATCGTTGGCGTTCCGCACACGAGCGGTGTTGATGGTGTTCATACCCCATACATAGACGCCATGACATCCCACTTGCTCACGACCCGAGAAGTCAGAAAAAGCTACGGCCAGTTTGAAGCTCTCCGCGGGGTCAGCTTCGATGTGGCCGCCGGCGAACTGTTCGGCCTGCTTGGGCCAAACGGCGCGGGAAAGACGACGCTCATGGGGGTGTTATCCGGGCTGACCGACCACAACGCTGGCGAAGTGCGTCTGTTCGGCGAGGTGTTCTCTCGAGCCAACCGCGAGTCTCGAAGGCGGATCGGGCTGGCGACGCAAGAGCTGGCGATTTACCCCGACCTAACCGCCCGCGAAAACCTCCAATTCTTCGGCAAACTCTACGGCCTCCGCGGATCGGACCTGACAGTCCGGGTGAAGGAAATGTTGGCAACAGTGGAGTTGACCGACCGGGCCGATCTGCGAGCTGGCACATTCAGCGGCGGTATGAAGCGACGGTTGAACTTGGCGGTGGCACTGATTCATCGGCCCGATCTACTACTGCTCGATGAGCCGACCACAGGCGTCGATCCTCAGAGCCGGAACCACATCTTCGAGCAGGTGCGTGCCCAAAACGCTGCTGGCCTCACAGTGATTTACACCAGCCACTACATGGAGGAGGTCCAAAGCCTCTGCCCACGGATCGCCATCCTTGACCACGGCAAGATTCTGGCCAACGATACCCTGCCGAACCTGTTGCGAACGCTCGACTCATCGGCTGTGCTGACGGTGCCGAAACCGGCGGCGGCGATTGATGCGGTGCGGACGGTGGCGGGGGTCATCTCGGTGAAGGTGGAGGGCGATCGACTCCGGGTCACGGCCAAGGAGTTACCGCCACTGCTGCCAAAACTGCTCACCGCGGTCGGCGAGGTGAGCGCCTTGGAAGTGCAGATGCCGACACTGGAGAACGTGTTCCTCTCGCTCACCGGCAAGGGACTACGGGACTGATGCCGCCGCTCGCCAAACCTGTTTCGCAGTACTAAGCTATCTCACGTCGGAAATCCCCTTCGCCAACCCATCGGGCACCCTCGCCGCGTGGTTGGGATCAGCCACCCGCGGAGGGCCGAGTTGTGGCCTTCAAATTCCCGTTCAAGCTCCCCCAGCGCGCCCGCTCCCCCGAGTACCCGGACGACATTTTCGACGACACCAGAATGTCGTTCGGCGACCACATCGAGGAACTTCGCTCGCGGCTCATCAAAGCGCTGTACGGGCTGGCCATCTGCCTGAGCATCGGGTTCGTTCTCGACTATGTCGGCAAGTCAATGGGATGGGACAACTTCGGCATCGGCGTGCCGATGATGAAGGTCATCACCGATCCGGTCGAGAGTCAGGTCCGCAACTTCTACAAGATCCGCAACGACAAGGCTAAACAGCGGCTGTCGGAGGGATTTGAACGGACACCCGAGGAAGAGGCCCGCCTGCTCCGCGACAAAGTGCGAGACGCGAACGGCGACATCAACGCCCTCTCCGAAGCCGAGAAGAAGAAGCTACTGAACGCCCCGGTTGATATGCCTATCATCCTGCCAGCGAAAGCGTTCCGCGATGCCGGTGTCACTCTGGTCGACCCCAGTCAGACCGAAATCTCGCTCCTGGCGAAGGTATACCCGGCCTACGTGAGTACCCTGAGCAACGACGGCGAAACCTACCTCGGCACCCGGAAATACCTCACCACTCTGAGCGCCCAGGAGGCGTTCATGGTGTACTTCAAGGTGAGCCTGCTCTGCGGAGCGATCATCGCCAGCCCGTGGATCTTCTACCATCTGTGGGCGTTTGTCTCGGCAGGGCTGTACCCGCATGAGAAGCGATACATCCACCTTTACTTGCCAGTCAGCGTCGGACTGTTTCTCGGCGGGGTTTTGCTCTGTCAGTTCTGGGTAATGCCGGGGGCGGTGAAGGCACTGCTCGGGTTCAACAACTGGATCGACCTCGACCCCGACCTGCGGTTGAATGAGTGGCTCGGGTTCGCACTGCTGCTGCCAGTGGTTTTCGGCGTTTCGTTTCAGGCGCCGCTGGTCATGTTCTTCCTTACCCGCATTGGCGTCTGCACCTACAAGACGTTTCTCGACTACTGGCGTGCGGCGGTGATGATCCTGGCGGTGGTGGCGGCCGTGCTCACCCCGACGCCAGACGTTGTCACCCTCCTCTACCTCTTCGTGCCAATGATGGGCCTTTATCTGCTCGGGATCTGGGTGTGTTACCTCTTCCCGCCGAAGAGATGGGACGACGAACAGGACGCCGATTCGCAGGTGGCGGTGTGACCGCGGATGAAGCGCGACCGCGAGGGGTGGGTGATCGAAACCCTGCCCCGCGGGTTTATCACCCGTTCACTCCGTTCCCGGTTCCAGCAATCCCCACGCTCGCCGGCCAAACACAATCAGCCCAATCACGGCCGACGCACCGGACACCAGTAACACTGCCCCGGCGGCCCGGTCCAGTACCCCGTTGACGCGGCTCTTCACCGATTCGTCCTGGGCGTGGAAGAGCGTCTCCAGGGCGCTGTTGAAGGTCTCGGCCGCGAACACAGCACCCACGCAACCGATCAGCAGACACCACTCCGGGCCATCGCACCGCAGCACCGCTGCCATCATGAAAACCACGACCGCCACCGGGAGATGAACACAGAAGCTCCGCTCGTGCTGCACTGCCAGCCACACCCCGCGGAAGGCATCAGCGAACTTCACGGCCCAGGTACGGCGGCTCACTGTAGGAACAGGTTGTTCACCTGCCCGTTCCGACCGAATAGCGCGGCATTCGGCACGATCAGGAACTGGATACCGAAGTTGTTCTGGAACGAGTTGTACGACAAGCCCAACGACATCGTCATGTCCGTCCCGGTGCGGTTAAACGCAACCGTCGTTCCCTGAACGAAGTTGTTCGATAGGTCGAGCGAGTTGATGACGCTCACACTGTACTTCTTCGTGAACTGGTAGCCGAGGACGGCAATGAGCACTCGGCTGCCGATCGGATCGGTGTGCCGGTAACCGAAGTAGAAGTTGCTGCCGTCAGTGCGGTTATAGAATACCCCGACGTTGAAGTAGCGGGTGCCAAACTGGAACGGGTCGAACCAACCCGACGAGTTGATTGCCGTGCGGTCGCCGACGTTCCAGATCCAGTTGTATTCGAACTGGCCAAACGGCTCGCCGAAGTTGTCCCGCCGGCGGTCGGGGAAGTAGGTGGCGGCCAGATCGAGAGACATAACATCTACCGTGTGGTCCATGCCGCTCGGCCCCCGCTTCGTCTGCCACCGCTGGTGCAGTTCGAGTTGAACGGCTTGCATGTCTTCGAGTACCTCGGCTCGGCTCTGGAGGAGGCGACGATTGGCCAACCCCTGCGGGTCGAAGATGGGGGAGGTGGCCAGGGCGGTGAGCGGCGGTGTACTCGGGTTCTGGAAACCGTTGAACACGAATGGCCCACCGAACCGGCGGAATGCTCGGTAGCTCAGGTCGCTCACATCGTCGTTGAGCCGATCGAGAACTGGCAGGCGACTGGAGTCAACATTGCTGGCAGCGGCGAAGTAGTTGGCCCGCAGTTCGACCTTGTGATTCAGCCCACGCAGGTTAAGCAGGTCGCTCTTCACATCGGCATACAGTTTGGTGAGGGGGAGCGATGCCCGCAACCCGCCACCGCCGTAGAACCGGGCAACCGAGTCGCCGTTTACGTCGGCGGTGTACCCAGTCAGGCTCCCCACTCCATACGGTTCGAGTCGCACGGGACCGAGGTCGAATGGCACACTCAACCGCTGGTACACGTCTCCACGGACAGTGTCCACGTTCTGCTGTTCGCCAGGCACATCCGAGGTCGGCCCCTGGGCATTCGGGCGGAAGAGAGCGTACCCGCCGTTCACGCGGGTGGTGCTGACGACTGTGTCGAAGAACGATTCGCCGATCAGGGCGGCATCCAACCGCGGGAGCCACTGTGTTTCGGTCACCCACGGGCGGTTGACGTTCGCCTGCGCCAGCCCGCTCCAGGCGAAGTTGCCTGCCCCGCCGTACAGGTAGAGAAAGGTCTCCGGGTTCGGGTCTTGGTCGAACCGCAGTTTCCAGAACTGCTCGTAGAAGTTGTTGTCGCTGAGGTAAGCGAACTGCCCATGGAACCGCGTAAAGGCAGTGCCGACCTCGAATAGATCCTGATTATGGACCCACTGGAAACGGCTTCGCAGGTACGGCTTTCGAGGTTCGATGCCACGAAAGAGACCGAGAATATCTTGTTCTGCGTCGTCGTAGAGAGCGTAGGCGGTGATCGCCCCGGTGTTCTTGTAGGCCGGGCCGAAGGAATTCACGTAGTTGAAGTCGGTGCCTAACCCTGGCCCACGGAGGCTGAGGTAGTCGGCGTGAACAAGCCACTGATTGCCCTGCGGGGCGCGAACGCCAAGCAGTTCATAGGCGTCGAAACTGGTGTACATCTGAAACTGGCCGAACACCCGATCGGAGCGGAAGGCGAGTGCCGAGAGCGGGCCGACCGGATCATTCAGGTCGATGGTACTCTGCCGGCTATACCACACCGGAACGCCGAGGATGCGAGCAGTGCTATCTTCGCTCACCATCAGCCTTTCATTGCTGAAGTCGGGCTGACCAGTACGGGCGTAGCGGAACGGCCGACCGAAGATGTTCCGCCGTTCGGTCACCTGATCGGTCACTGTTACCGATCGGCTGTTGAAGGTCAGTGAGGGGTCGGCCGGGCGCTTGCTTGAATAGGTGACAGCGTCGAACGCACGGATGTCGTGTCGACCGAGTTGGTTGATCTCAGCCGCCCGAAGGTGGATGGGGTCGAACTGGTTTGCAAACTTCATTTCCAGGTCGGCACGCACGGCCACCGCCTTGCTGTTGTCCACGTCGTAGAACACTTCGGCCGCCCGGAAGACCTGCTCGGTCGGGCCGAGTTGTGTCTGCCCCCCCTTCGTGCGGATGACCACGTTCCCGGCTAGGTACATGAGCACCTTGATTCGCTTTTCTTCCTTCTCCTTGGCGTCCGTTCCTTTCTCGTCGGCCTTCTCCGTGTCAGGAATGTTCGGGGCAGACACCCGGAGCGGCTCGTTCAGGCTGAAATCGCTCTTGACCCCCTTGATCCACATCACCACATGGTCGGCAGCAAGTTCGACCCGTTCCACCTGCCCGGGCTGCCCGCCCTTGAGGTATTCGATGTTGACCACCAGCCCACCCTGGTAGACCACCCGCTGTGTCTCCTTCTTGGTCGGGTCGTCGTCATTCGGCACAGGCTCGCTCTTGGCGGTATTTAACTGGCCGTACCGCGGGCCGAAGCGGATGACCTGCTGGCCGCCCGACGGGAGTGTCACGCGACCACCGATGGGCACATCGGTAACGGGCGGAGAGGCTAACGGGTCGCGGGGGCGTTCGGGCAGAACTGGCGTGGGATTGCCGAACGGAGACGGGCCACCGGGAGTGAGTGCGGGCCGAGAGTTCTGGGCAGGCGGGGGCAGATCGGCGGCGACCGGAGCCGGAGCAGGGATGGGGGCAATGGGCGGGAGCGGCAGTGCCCGACCTGGCAGGTCGGTCTGGGCGTGGACGACCGGCGCGAAGGTGGCCGCAAGCGAAATCCAGAGGATCACAGTCCGCGGGGTCACGCCGCCTCCGTGCCGGGCCCGTTGCCGGGTCCGAACGAAACCAACCCACTCTGTGGGAACTTCGGGTCGCGGACTATAAGCAGGACGACGGGGGAATCAAGGCGGACCCACACATTCTCCGGCTTACTTCGACTTGCCCGGTTTGCCGTCTTCGGGTATCTCCCCCAATCATCTCACTGACCTGACGAACCGCCACGGAGGGCGACTCATGGCCGATGCGTCCGCGGAGAAGAAGTCCCTCGCGTCACGGAGCAAGGGGCTGTTCAAACTAGCGTTCGGCGGTGCAGCCGGCCTCGCCACGGGCGTCATCGGTGTGTACGCCACCGCCATCGTTGACAAGGTGGCGAAGCCGCCCAAGCCGTTGGCCAACTTCGGCTGCACCTGCGACGGACTGACGGTGACCTGCAACAACTTGGCATCGGGCGAGAGTGGCTGGTGGGACTTCGGTGACGGTACCACCCTCGAAGCGTTCGATCCAACGCAGAAGCAGGTGACCCATACCTACGACCAGCCAGGCAAGTACACCGTCAAATTGGTGGTGCGGAACTTTCTGAACGAAGAGAATGATCGGGCAGTCGGAGTCGATGTCGCTCCAGCTTCGGCAAAGCCAGGCGGCGGGCCTCAGGTCGCCAACCTCACGGTCGAACCGATTGGAAATGGCACCGCTCCGGCCACCTTCCGCATTCGCGGGGAGGTGAAGAATGCCCAGCAATATTTGTTCGACACGGGAGACGGCGGGCAGTCACCCGAACTGCTACCAGCCGGCAACGGCACATTCGAGCGGTTGGTGGTGTACGAGAAGGCAGATCAGTACCCGCTCATGGTGTTCGCCTTCGGTGGGGGCAAGGCAGTCAAGGACTACCGGACGGTGCAAGTGAAGGCGCCTTCGGCCGGTGCCCTCTCGGTGGTCGCCAAGGTGACAGACTCCGGCACCCGCGCGGAACTACAAACAAAGCCTACGACCGTACCCGTGCAGGTGCCGCAAAAACTGGCCGGGACTTTCGAGCGAGTCATCCTGCCCGACGCTGGGTTCACATTCACCGATGTCAAACTCGGTACGGTGACGAGCAAGGCGGTGAGAGGCGTAAAGGCCGAGCTTGCTTCTGACAGGAAGAGCGTGAAGGTGAGCGGCGAATGGACAGGGAGTGTGGAGTCGGTGACGAGGGCGGCCGGCGGGTCGGACGTGATGGTACCGCTGACCATCACGCAGCAACGATCGACACCATTCAGCACTTCCCCACAAATGGTGGCAAGCCCACTCGCCTTTGGTGGTAGTTTCTCCCTCACCAGTGACGATTGGGCGAGCGGAAACCTGGTCGCCACACTCAAGCTCCCCGCTCCCCCGACCGGGGTGACTGCACTCCAGCGCAAGGTCAGCCTCGATCTACATGAGATGGCCGTGTTCGCGGGTCGAACGCAGGACCGGGTGGTTGGCTCGCTCCCAGACGTGACCAAGCCGACCGAAGAGTATGCCGTGGCGCTGAGCAACGGCGAGCGACGGGTGATGCGGGTGGAGCGCACGGCCAACGAGGTGAAAGTGACCATCCGCCCACAGACCGCAGGCAGCCGGGCCGGGCGATAACTGATCGCGAGATTTCGCCACGAGCCGCCGGCCTGACCGGCGGCTCATTACATTTGGTACACTAAGCCCACCTCCTTCCCCGCATCCGGAGTCGACCCGATGCGTCTGTTCGCGTTAATGATCCTCCCCGCCCTGGCCATCCCCACCGTTGCTCAGGACCTCGTCGCCAAGACCGACGCCCTCTCGCCGGCTGAGGAACTGAAGAAGTTCAAACTGCCCGAGGGGTTCACTGCTCAATTGGTAGCGGCCGAACCTGACATCCAGAAGCCGATGCAAATGGCCTTCGACGCCATCGGGCGGTTATGGGTGACGACTTCGCACCACTACCCATGGGCCGTCGAGCCGGGCAAGGGTACCGATAAGTTGTTTGTCCTCTCCGACTTCGATGCCAACGGCCGGGCGAAGAAGGTGCAAGTGTTCGACGACAAGCTCAACATCCCCATTGGTGTGCTCCCACTGCCCGACTGCAAGAGCGTGATCGTCAGTGAGTGTGGCAAGATCCTGAAACTCATCGACACCAACGGCGACCTGAAGGCAGACCAGCGGGAGGTACTGTTCGAGGGTTTCGGCTATAAGGACACGCACGGCATGACCAACTCGTTCACCTTGCTACCCGACGGTTGGGTGTATGCCTGCCACGGCTTCGCCAACGACAGCAAGGTGAAGGGAAAAGACGGGCACGAAGTGGTGATGAACAGCGGGCATACTTTCCGCTTCAGGCCGGACGGCAGTCGCATCGAAATCTTCACCCGCGGACAGGTAAACCCGTTCGGCATGTGCATCGATCCGTGGCTAAACCTGTACACCGCCGACTGCCACAGCAAACCGATGACGCAACTCATTCAGGGAGCGTACTACGACAGCTTCGGCAAGCCGCACGACGGCCTCGGCTATGCCCCGCACGTCATCAACCATCTGCACGGCAGCACCGGTCTGTGCGGGCTTGTCTACTACTCCGCCGATCAGTTCCCGAAGGAGTGGAATGGTGTGATGTTCGTCGGCAATTGCGTCACCAATCGCGTCAACTGCGACCGGATCGTGTGGAAAGGTGCCACGCCGGTCGGCAAGGAGATGCCCGACTTTCTGGTGAGCGAAGACCCGTGGTTCCGCCCGGTAGACCTCAAGCTCGGCCCGGACGGGGCTCTCTACGTGAGCGACTTTTACAACAAGATCATTGGCCACTACGAGGTGGACCTGAAACACCCCGGCCGCGACAAGGACCGCGGGCGGGTGTGGCGGATCGTGTATACCGGGAAGAAAGACCAACCAGGGCTGCCGGCCCTCGGCTTCCAGCGAAAAGACTGGACCCAAGCAAGCGCAAACGAGTTACTCGACGCTTTCGGCCACGCCAACACCACCGTGCGGCTCATGGCGGCGAACGAGGCCGCTACACGGAGCAGTTTCAAACCCAAGGTGGAGAACCTGCTGAACGAGCCAGCGACCGTGACCGCAAAAATGGGGCTGGCCGCGTTCGTTTGTGAACGGACAGGCGAGATCGACGCCGACAGTTACGCAACGGCGTTCGATGTTGCTGTTAAGGAACCCGACAAGGTGCCGCCTGAATCGTTGACCGGCCTAACGGTGCGGGCCATGAACAGTCGGCGAGAATGGCGCGAGAAAGAACGAGCGCTAGCCCTGGTTGGCCTGACCAAGTTCGACAGCGTTCGCGTCAAGCGAGCGGTGATCGATGGTATCTCTGCCCACCCGCATGAAAGTTTCCTTGAGCCGCTCCTTGCGTATACCCGGACCATTCCCACCGACGACGTGGTGATGAGGCATGCAGCGAAGGTAGCCTTGCGAAACTGCCTCGACGCCGGAACGGCAGTTGTGAAGGTGCCCAAAGACGCAAAGCCGGCCGACGTTCGCCCACTGATCGACGCTCTGCTCGGCTGTACGAACCCGGCCTCGATGGGCAGCTTGCTCGAGTTGCTCAAGGCGGGACAGATTCCGGAGGAACAGGCGTTCGATGCCGGTCGTCGCCTCGGGCGATACGCCGACACGAGCACATGGTACGACGTCTTCATGGCTTGCAACCACAAAGACGAACTGGGATGTCGGCTCGGCCTCCGGGTCATGGCGGGGGCGTGTCGCGGTGCTCAGGAACGCGGCTACAAGATGGACCCGAAGAAGGGGAAGGAGGATCAAGGCTCCCATTTGCGTCACGGAGGCATGGTGTTGGCACGCGAAGCGATGGTGAAGTACCCCGCTTTGTCGCCACTTGCTCTGGAGGTCTATCGCGAGGCACGGCCCCTCTGCGAACCACTCGCGTTCCGATCGACGGTCCGTCACGATGACCTTCTCGGTCGTTTCCTGACTAATCCCGCGTCAACACGGGAGCAGCGACTGGCCGCCGCGGAGATAGTGCTTCTCAGCGGTGAGCGACCGTGGCGTGGCGAGGTCGAAAAATTGGCCAAACTCGAACCGCTGAACTCCCCAACACTGATCGGGCTTATCGAGTTGACACTCGCCGATCAGCCGGGGCAGAGCGAATTCATGCTGGCCGCCAGCGCTTTGAAGATTTCCCCGTATGCTCAGGCGGTTCGGTTGGCGAGTGGATTGGCCGCTACTACATCGGGGGCTGAACTGCTGCTCATCAGCATCGGCAAGGGCGAAGCTCCGGCCAGGTTACTGCAAGAGAAGGCGGTGGTCGATCGGCTCCAGGCGACCAAGGTGAAAGACCTCGAAAACAAGATGAAGGAGTTGACCAAGAACATCCCGCCGGCCGAGAAGCGGCTGGAAGACCTGCTCAAGGCCCGTGCCGCCGGCTTCCCCAAGGCGAAGACCGATCCGGCACAGGGCAAGGCAGTGTTCACCAAGAACTGTGCGGTGTGCCACCAATTGAACAACGAAGGCGCGAAGGTCGGCCCGCAACTCGACGGCGTTGGCATCCGTGGCGTCGCCCGATTGATGGAAGACACCCTCGACCCCAGCCGCCACGTCGATGCCGCCTTCCGCGCCACCAAGCTCGACCTGAGGGACGGAAATACCCTCACAGGATTGGTCCGCGAAGACGGAACGGTGTACGTGCTGGTCGATACGACCGGCAAGGAACACCGTATCCCCACCGCCGATGTGGACAAGAAGACTGTCAGCAACCTGAGCGCGATGCCCGCCAACCTCGACACGACCATGACCGAGGACGAGTACTACCATCTGTTGGCATTCCTGATCGACCAGAAACCGAAGAAGTGACTCCATGCGACCGATTGCGGCAATACTCATCTTCATTTCGCCCGTCATCGCGGCCGAAAAGCCCGACGCGACGGCGGCGGAGCACTTCGAGAAGTACGTTCGCCCGCTGCTGATCGAGCATTGCGGCTCGTGTCACATCACCAAGGCGAAGGGCGGGCTGAAGCTCGACACGCGGGCGAACCTGCTCAAGGGGGGCGACACCGGCCCAGCAGTCGTCCCCGGCGACGCCGAGAAAAGCTTGCTCGTGAAGTCGATCCGATACGACGGCGAACTCAAAATGCCCTCGAACGGCAAGCTCAAGCAGCACGAGATCGACACGCTTACCAAGTGGGTGAACGACGGGGCGGTTTGGCCATCCATCGACAGTGGGGTATCGTTGGAGAAGCCGACCAACGTACTGTTCACCGATGAACAGAAACGGTTTTGGGCCTTTCAGTCAGTGCAGCGAGCGCCCATCCCGATCGCGGCAACGAATCCCATCGACGCGTTCATTGCGCACAGGTTGACGACCGCTGGCCTAAAACTGTCGGCCCCAGCCGACAAAAGGGCACTTCTACGGCGGATCACCTTCGACCTGATCGGCTTGCCGCCGACACCCGAGGAACTGGCGGCGTTCGAGGTCGACACCGCGCCAGACGCCTTCGCGAAGGTCGTCGACCGACTGCTTGCTAGCCCGCACTACGGCGAGCGGTGGGGGCGACACTGGCTCGATGTCGCCCGATACGCCGACACCAACGGCATGGACGAAAACACTCTGTTCGGCCACGCCTGGAAGTACCGCGATTATGTGGTGAACAGCTTCAACGCCGACAAACCTTACGACCAGTTCCTCCGCGAGCAGGTTGCTGGCGACCTGCTCCCGCCGACCGACGACGAGCGAGTGAAGCGGGAACGCTTCGCCGCACTCGGATACCTAGCAATTGGGCCAAAGTTGCTCGCCGAGCCCGACAAGCAGAAAATGCTGCTCGACATCGCCGACGAACAACTTGATACCCTCGGAAAAAGTGTACTCGGGCTGACGATCGGCTGCGCCCGCTGCCACGATCACAAGTTCGACCCCATCCCGACGCGAGACTACTACAGCCTGCTGGCGGTGTTCACCAGCACCCGCACCATGCAGAACCTGAACACCGTGGCGAAGACGTTCGAGCGATCCCTCACAGGGCCAGAGAAACCCGAGGTGACCAAAGCCCGCGCTGAACTGGACAAACTCCGGAAAGAGGTGCGGGAAATCGAAAAGCAGTTCGGCAAGACGAAAGAAGACGAGAAAGCCAAGCGGCAGGAACTGCATGAAACGGCGGAGGTAAAGCGGGCC
This sequence comes from Fimbriiglobus sp., assembly GCA_025459365.1. GTDB lineage: Bacteria > Planctomycetota > Planctomycetia > Gemmatales > Gemmataceae > JALHQU01. The sequence goes on along the minus strand of JALOQR010000022.1, from coordinate 1,328 downwards.
GCGATCAAGAATCTGGAGGCGGCCATCCAACCGAACGACTACTACCTCGGTGTGGAGGAAGGCAGCGCCGCCGCCTACGGCACCGCCCCAAGAAACCTCCATGTGCAGATTCGTGGCAACTACACCACGCCAGGCGAAGAAGCCCCGGCCGTGTTCCCTCGCATTCTCGCCGGCGAGAAACAAGAGCCGTTCCTGCCCAGCAACCCGAACCCCGTGGCCAAGTCGGAGGCGAACAAGACCCGGTTCGGGGCGACCCGCGAACGAAGCGGGCGGTTGGAACTGGCGAACTGGCTTGCCGACCCACGGCACCCGCTCACCGCCCGTGTGATGGTCAACCGCGTGTGGCTGCATCACTTCGGCGCGGGATTAGTGCGCACGCCCGACAACTTCGGCAAACTCGGCGAACGACCGACGCACCCGGAGTTGCTCGACTGGCTGGCCTCGGAGTTTGTGCAGCAGGGGTGGAGCCTAAAGAAACTGCACCGGCTCCTCGTGTTGAGCCGCACCTACCAGCAGGCGAGCGGATCACCCCCGCCGACCGACCCCGACAACCGCCTGCTCTCGTGCTTTCCACGCCGTCGGCTCGACGCCGAGTCGCTGCGGGATTCGATGCTCGCGGTCAGTGGCAAGCTCGATCGCACCCTCGGCGGGTCGCTGCACAAAGGGAACAACCTCGACTACGTTGGCGAGGTGAAGTACGACACGAACCGGCGGAGCATCTATCTGCCGGTGGTTCGTGGCAAGTTGTTCCCATTCTTCCTCACCTTCGACTTCCCCGACCCCGGCGTAACGGTGGGCCAGCGGGCCACCACCACAGTACCCCCGCAGGCGTTGTTCTTGCTCAACAACCCGTTCGTCAAAGCTCAGGCCGATGCGCTCGCCGAAAGACTGATGGCGGAGAAGTCGCCCACCGAACGTGTAAAGCAGCTCTACCGGCTCTCCTTCCAACGGTTGCCGACAGCGAGCGAGGTGGAACGAGTGTCGGAGTTTGTGGGTAAGTATGCTGGGTCGATGCCCGACAAGATGAAGGCCGAACGGGCGGCGTGGGCGGCAGCGGTGCAGGCGGTGTTCGCCTCATCCGAGTTCTGCACGGTGGAGTAGCCCAGGGCGGAATCGATCTAGCAGGTGAGTCGCACCACCGTTCGCGGCTTGGGTACCCCCCCTCTCTGCCACACTGCCACCTGCCACACACATACCCCCCCCGGCCACCGCCATATTGTAGGTAATAGGGCGAAAATCTCATATTTGCACGACTGACCTCATTGTTTCCGGAATCTGGAAAAATCCGCCGCACGCGCGAACCTGCCCAAACTTGGCCCCGTCTGAGG
>JALOQR010000228.1 GCA_025459365.1 Fimbriiglobus sp. | reverse complement strand
TGCATGTTGAGGCCCAGACCACGAATCTCGTGAGTGAGCACGTCGAAGCTGGCGGGAGTACCGGCTTCGAGGGTGTTTTCGCCTTTCACCATGCTCTCGTAGATCTTTGTGCGGCCTTCCACGTCGTCCGATTTCACGGTGAGGAGTTCCTGCAAGATGTATGCGGCGCCGTAGGCCTCGAGCGCCCACACCTCCATCTCGCCGAACCGCTGCCCGCCGAACCTCGCCTTGCCTCCCAGCGGTTGCTGGGTGATGAGCGAATACGGTCCGGTGGCGCGGGCGTGGACCTTGTCGTCGACCAGGTGGTGCAGCTTGAGCATGTACATGTAGCCGACCGTCACCGGCTGTTCGAACCGATCGCCGGTGCGGCCGTCGTACAGAATGCTCTTGCCGCTGTCGTCGATGCCCGCCTCCTTGAACACCGCCTTGATCTCGGCCTCCACCGCCCCGTCGAACACCGGGGTAACGGCCTTGAAGTTGAGCTTCGAGGCCGCGTAGCCGAGGTGCGTTTCGAGAATCTGGCCGACGTTCATCCGGCTCGGTACGCCGAGCGGGTTCAGGATGATGTCCACCGGGGTGCCATCTTTGAGGTAGGGCATGTCCTCCTCGGGCAGCACCTTGCTAATGACCCCTTTGTTGCCGTGCCGGCCGGCCATCTTGTCGCCGACCGAGATGACCCGCTTGGTGGCGACATAGACCTTCACCATCTGCTGCACGCCGGTGGGCAGTTCATCGCCCCGCTTGAGCGAGTTCAGCTTGCGTTCTTGCTCGTCGATGAAGAACTGGATGCGTTCCCAGTGGCGAGCATAGATCTTTTGGGCGGCCTTGAGTTTGTCCGGCGTGCGGATGTCGAGGTCGTCCATCTTGAACGCGCGAGCCTGCTCGGCAACCACCTTGTCGTCGCGGTCCGACCCGTACACTGTTTTGTCCTTACCCTTCAGTTCCTTCTTCTCGATCACCTCGGAGAGGGCATCGATGAACTCACGGAACTGAGTGGCAATCTTCTCGGCGTAGTCGCCCTCAATCCGCCGTTCTTCCTTGATCAGTTCCTTACGCTCTTCCTCCGTCATGCTTGCCCGGCGGCTGAACTTGTGCGTCTGGATGACGATCCCTTCGACGCCCGACGGCACTTCCAAGCTGTCGTTCTTCACGTCTTCCCCGGCCCGGCCGAAGATGGCGTGCAGCAGCTTTTCTTCCGGAGTGAGTTCGCTCCGCGACTTCGGCGACACCTTGCCGACGAGGATATCGCCCGGCTTGACGAACGTGCCAATGCGAACGATGCCGTTTTCGTCCAGGTTGTTAAGCGCCTTGGGCGACACGTTCGGGATGTCGCGAGTGAACTCCTCCTTGCCGAGTTTCGTTTCGCGGATCTCGATGTCGAACTCCTCGATGTGAATCGAGGTGTAAGTGTCGTTCTTCACCAGCCGTTCGTTGATGATGATCGCGTCTTCGAAGTTGTAGCCTTCCCAGCTCATGAACGCGACCAGCACGTTCCGCCCGAGGGCCAGTTCACCCTGGTGGGTGGCGGCGCCATCGGCGATGATCTGGTTCTTCTTCACTTTCTGACCGAGCTGGATGATCGGCTTCTGGTTCAGGCAGGTTCGCTCGTTCAGCCCGTGGAACTTCCGCATCACGTACTCGCGGACGATCTTGTCCTTCTCCTCGATCTTGATGCGCTCGCTGTCGGCGTACACCACCACCCCATCTTCCTGGGCCTTCACCAGCATCCCGCTGTGCCGGGCCACTTCCTTCTCCAACCCGGTCGCCACGATCGGTGGCTCCGTCACGAGCAGGGGCACCGCCTGCCGCTGCATGTTCGAACCCATGAGCGCGCGGTTGGCGTCATCGTGTTCAAGGAACGGGATGAGACCCGCCGACACCCCGACCATCTGCTTCGGCGACACATCGAGGTAGTCGATCTCCTGAGAGGCGATGCCGGTGAGTTCGCCACTCGCCCGACCGTTCACCCGCTCGGCCTTGATCTTGTCCTTCTCCACCTCGGTGTCGGCCGGGGCGAGCCGCAGAGTGCTTTCCTCGTCGGCCCGTAGGGGCACCGGCTTATCGTCGGTCAACTTGCCCTTGTTAAGCTTGCGGTACGGGGTGGTGAGGAACCCGTATTCGTCGATCTCGGCGAAGATGCTGAGCGACGAGATCAGGCCGATGTTCGTCCCTTCCGGGGTCTCGATCGGGCAGATGCGGCCGTAGTGCGAGATGTGAACGTCCCGCACTTCGAAGCCGGCTCGCTTGCGGTTCAAACCGCCTGGCCCGAGGGCGCTCAATCGCCGTTCGTGCGTGAGTTGGCTGAGTGGGTTGGTCTGGTCAACCACCTGGCTCAGTTCGCTCCGGCCGAAGAAGTACTCGATAGCAGCGCTCACGCTCTTCGGGTTGATGAGCGTGCGGGGCGACATCTCCTCGGCGTCCTTGATGGCCATCCGCTCCTGAACGGTGCGGCGGAGCTTGAGGAAGCCTTTGCGAAGTTCGTCGGCGGCCAGTTCGTCGATCGTCCGCAGGCGGCGGTTGCCGAGGTGGTCGATGTCATCGACCACCACACCCGCCTTCGCCCCGCGGAGGTCGAGCAGGTACTTGATGGCGTTGACGAAGTCGACCGCCCGCAGGGTCATCTCCGTTTCGGGCACGTTCTGATCGAACTTGCGGTTGATGCGGAATCGCCCCACCCGTCCGAGCCGGTAGCGGTTCTGGTCGTTGAACTTCTCCTTGAACAGTTCGCGGGCCTTTTCGAGTTGCGGCGGGTTGCCCGGCCGCAAGCGCTGGTAGATCTTGAGCAGGGCCGCTTCGTGGCTTTCGGTGCCATCGTCGGCGAGCGACAGGAGGATGATCGGATCGGCCGGGTACGGCAGAACCTCGAGTTCCTTGATGTGAGCGGCAACCACCTTATCGACGATCGGGTTGGTGAACACCTTGCCGGCATCGAGATAGACCTCGCCGGTCTCCGGGTCGATCACGTCATCGACGGCGACGCAACCCGGTACGTTGTTGTCGGGGTCGCCGACCAACTTCGCCCGCGCCGCAGTGGGGTCCTTACCGAGCTTGAGTGTCTCGACCGACGGGTAAAACTCCCGGAGCAGGCTGGCGGTGCTCCCGTACTGCGGGTCCATCGCCCGAAGCAGCGTGAGGGCACTGAACTTGCCGGATTGGTCGATGCGAACCCCGAGGGTGTCTTTCTTGGTGCAGTTGATCTCGATCCAACTCCCCCGCTCCGGGATCACCCGACAGGAGTGTAGGTCTTTGTCGCCTTCCCGCTCGACCACGAAGTCGACGCCAGGGCTACGGTGGAGTTGGCTGACCACCACCCGCTCGGCCCCGTTGATGATGAACTCACCCCCCCCAATCATGATCGGCATATCGCCGAGGTACACCTCCTCCTCCTGGGCCGTGCCGTCGGCCTTGCGGAGCCGGAGCCACACACGGAACGGGCGGCCGTAGGTGAGGCGGAGTTGGCGACACTCGTCCGGATCGTAGCGGGGCTTGCCGAGTTCGTAGCGGCTGTAGTCCAGCGAGAGCCGTTTGTCGTAGCTCTCGATGGGGAAAATTTCTTGCAAGACGCCTTCGAGGCCAGTGGGCGTGCGGCGGTCGGGGAGGACGTCAAGCTGGAGGAAACGAGCGTAGGAGCGGGTCTGGATGTCGGTCAGCGGAGGTACCGGCGCGGCATCGCCGTACCGCTCGAAGCGGCGTTCGTCGGTCGGGGCGATCACACGATTGGCGGGGATGGTCATGGGGGTCGTCGGCTCCTTACCCGGAAAACGGATCGACACGAAGACGCAGGCCTGGGGCTGCCGTGGAGGAAAGTCGGCAACGGGCTTGCGGCTACCGGGCGAAGACGTTATTGGATACGGGAGTGAGGGATCGAACCGGCGCAGAGACGGACGCCGCGGATTTCACCGACCTCGAGTCGTCCGCCGGTTGGCACCTGCACACCAAGGCGGGTGCATGGTACCGGGCAGACAGAGGAAAGTCGGAGGAAGGTTCGCGGGCCGAGACGTTTCGGGGACAACAGATCGCGGGTCGGAGCAGGTGGGCTGCGCGCATTGTCACCACTTGCTACGCGATTTTGTGCTGGCAGGTTCAGCCCGGAGGATCCAACCTCTAGGCGAATGGCGTACCAGAAAAACCGACTGGATGCAAACTACAAAAATAGTGTACCCGGAGCGGGTGGTCAAGAGTCAAGACCAACCGCTCCGGGATTTCTTTTTTCTCTTTCCGAAACACCCTGTCTGGCAAAGTCCGCCTAATCGTGCGCGAGACTTTGCCAGATGAGCGGATTAGACCGGCTTGACGGCCACTTTCGCGCCGGCTTCTTCCAGCTTCTTCTTGAGGTCTTCAGCGGTCTTCTTGTCAACGCCTTCCTTGATCGGCTTCGGCGCGCCTTCGACGGTCGCCTTGGCTTCGGCCAGACCCTGACCGGTCAGTTCGCGAACGACCTTGATCACGTTGATCTTCTTGGCGGCATCGGCGCCTTCGAGGATCACGTTGAATTCCGTCGGCTCGGCGGCCGGGGCGGCAGCGGCCGGGCCAGCGGCCGGGCCAGCCATCATGACGCCGCCGGCGGCCGGCTCGATCTGATACTTTTCTTTCAGGTAGTTCTTCAGTTCCACCGCTTCGGCGATGGTCAGTTTGGCGAGCTTGTCGCCCAGTTCGGCCACGGCGCTCATGGTCGGGTCCTTCGAGGTTGGGGGTTAGGGTCGGGTGCCGGTGAAGCGGGCCGGCGGGCGTAATAGCTGGGTCGGGTTGTCGAGCCGCGACAGCTCCCGTGTGGTCGCGGCTCGTGTTGGTTCACTAACTATCAGGCGGCCGGAGCAGCATCCGGTGTCTTCTCTTCGATCGCCTTCAGGATGCTCGCCAGTTGGCTGGCCGGGCCAGTGAGGGCACCAGCAATGGCCGAGCCAGGGCCGGTGACCGCGGCGACGATCTCGCCGATCGCCTCCAACCGGGTCGGCACGTTCTTCATTGCGTCAAGGGGCATCGGCGCCCCTTCGACGATGCCAGTCCGGACTTTCAGCTTGTCTGGAGCCTTCGGGTCCTTCTTCGATTCCCGGACGGCGGTGTCGACGGCGGTACCAAGCCCCTTCGGGCTTTCCGCACCCCAGCACACCAGCGTCGGGCCGCTCAGGGCGGGGGCACTCACCCCCATCTCGGCGAACACCTTCTTGGCGTAGCTGTTCTTCACCAACTTGACGCGGACTTTGTGCCCGCGGAGGGCTTTGCGGAAGTTGTACTCGGTGGCCGAGTCGAGCTTGATCGGCTCGAGCAGCACGTAGTCCTTCACGCCGTTGAACTGCTTCCGCAGGTCGTCCAACTCCAACTGTTTGATGGCCTTGCTCATGGCTCTGGAAGTCCTTGGCTGCAGGCGGAGCCGACCAGGGTCGACTCAGACACCCGCGGCGGGTTAGATGGTCACCGGAATGCTACCACGAGTCATGGTCGCGGTCAGACAGATGGCGTTGATGTAGTTCCCCTTCACCCCGCTTGGCTTGGCCGCCCGCACCGCTTCGATGAGGGTGTTGATGTTCTCGGCCAGCTTATCTTCCGTGAAGCTCATCTTGCCGACGCCGACGTGAACCTGGCCAGTCTTGTCCGCCCGGAACTCCACCTTGCCGGCCTTGAATTCCTTGACCACGGCGCTGATATCGGCGGTGGCCGGGATGACGGTACCAGCCTTTGGGGTGGGCATCAGGCCGCGAGGGCCGAGCACCTTACCCAACTTCGCCACCTGGGGCATCATGTCCTGGGTGGTGATGGCAACGTCGAAGTCGAGGAAGTTTTCTTTCTGGATCTTGTCGACGAGGTCGGCGGCGCCGGCGATGTCGGCTCCGGCGGCTTTCGCCTGGGCAATCTTGTCGCCCTGGCAGAACACCGCTACCCGCACACTCTTGCCGATGCCGTGCGGCAGGCTCACCGTGCCCCGCACCGCCTGGTCCGACTGGCTGGCATCGATGCCAAGGTTAATGTGCAACTCGACCGTCTCGTCGAACTTGGCCTTGCGAGCAGACTTCAGGCTGACGACGGCCTGCTTGATGCTCGTCGGTTCCAGCCCCAGGAACTTCTTCTCCTGGTTGCGAAGTTGCGACTTGAGCTTCTTGCCCCGCTTCGGGGCGATGCCCGGCTTTTTTTTCTTGCGGGGAGTGGCATCTTCCGGCTTACCGGCCTGTGGAGCCGGAGCCGACTGTTCGGCGGGAGCCGGAGATGCGACCACTGGCGGTGCGGCCTGGTTGGCCGCCGCCTCGTTCTCATTGGCCATAAAATTGGCTCCGGTTGGCGGGATGGGCTCTCGGGGAGCCCAACCCTCCCCCTTCGCGGTGGCCGAAGCCGGTGCAAGGGGTGCGGGAGGTAAATCAACGAACCACGATCACGAAGAAACGAACCGTCAGGCCGCTCTCGTGGAATCGCGGCTTGTCAGGGTCAGTCGATCACAGTGATACCCATGCTCCGAGCACTGCCGGCAATGATGCGGGCGGCGTGTTCGACGTCACGGGCGTTCAGGTCGGCCTGTTTCTTGGCCGCAATTTCGAGCAGTTGTTTCTGGGTGATAGTGAAGCCCTTGTACTTGCCGGCCTTCTTGGCCTCGGCCGGGATCACCTCGCTCCCCTTCTTCTTCTCGGGCGGGATCTTGCATGCCAACTTGATCAGCACCGCCGCCGGGGGCGACTTGATTTTGAACTCGAACGAGCGGTCCGAGTACACGGTGATGATCACCGGCAGCATCAACCCCTTGAGGTCCGGGGCGTTGGTGCGGTCGTTGAACTGCTTCACAAACTGGCCGATGTTCACCCCGTGCTGACCGAGGGCCGGACCGACCGGCGGAGCCGGAGTCGCCGACCCGCCTGGGCACTGGAGCTTCACCTGAGCCGTAACCTGCTTCGCCATGACAGCACCTGATGGCCCCGCGGTCTGGTTCCCCAGGCCGACGGAGGTGTCGCCCACAAAACGCACGACCCTCCCCGTGAACGGAGAGGGATGAAGATTCGTGATTCTAGCGGGGTCGGCCAACGTGGGAAGTGGGAGGCGACGGAATTTTCTCCAGCCGACCTTGCGAACGCCTACCGTTCTGGCTTCCGGTGGGCCGTTGTCGGTGGGTGCCACCTGTTCGCGCCGAGCAGCACTGGCCGTACCTCCACGCCGTGTGGGCCGAGATCCCGCTGCAGGGTTGTTCTTGCCGCTCCGTCAGGGCTGCAGCCGAGCGAAGGGCAAGAATTCTGGATCGTTTCTCGCCAGTGTTTGGCTTTGTGTTCGGCGAGTTGAAGTGCTGATGTCTGTAATTGTGTCTCTGCTCGTTTGGTTGTATGACGGTTCTT
>JALOQR010000021.1:24932-38918 GCA_025459365.1 Fimbriiglobus sp. | reverse complement strand
GCCCCACTTGCGGGTGCTCTGCGGCACACCATCCGCCGAGGTGCTGAAGCTTCGATACGTCGTGTGGAAGTGGCGGGAAAGTCAGCCGTGGTCGAGCGTTGGGCCGGCGGTGTCGGTGTTCGAGTTGGCCGAAAGCTCGCCCGCCGCCTGCCGACGTATCCTGGTCGCCCATCCGGACGCCCTGCTACGGATCGAACTGCCCGACGCTGCCGAGCGTGAACTCGGCGAGGTGGTGCTCACCGCCCGTGGGCTGGTAGTCGCGGGCAAGGTGCTCACCGACCCGGATGACGAGGGCGAGCTCGTCCGCTCACCGCGGGGATCGGGGTGGATGCTTGCCCTCGGCTCGCAGCGGATCCACCTCGACCGCAAACTGACCCCCGAGACGGTGACGCTGCTCGGCAAGTGGCTCCGCTACCGAGTGACGCGGCTACTCCCGCAGGCGGAGGCGCAAGACCGTACGAACGGCGGGCTGGTGCGGCGGGTACTCGGCCCGCTGGTCCGGGCGTGCGGGCTGTGCGGCACCGAGTGCGTCTGCCGCAGCGGTCGTGTCGGCGAGGCGTGGCCAGTGGCGTGATCGCTCGGCCCCCGAACTCCGGAGGTTTCATCTTGTCGTTGCCCGAACGCGTTTGGCTGCTCCGCCACGCCGAAACCACCGCTCCGCATGTGTTCAACGGGGCCGAGTCGGACGTCGACCTTAGCGACCTCGGACGGCAGCAAGCCGCCGCCGTTGCTGGGTGGTTCGCCCCGCTTCGCCCGACGGCGGTGGCGTCGTCGGCCATGATCCGGGCGATCAATACCGCCGCACCGATCGCCGCCGCGTGCGGGGTGCCGCGCTCGGTTTTCCCCCGATTGCACGAACGCCGCATCGGCCCGCTCGCGGGTCAGCCGTTCGACACCCAGATCGGCCCGTGGCACGACACCACCGCTGCATGGACGGCCGGCAACACCGCGTTCACCACGGAAGGGGCGGAATCGTTCGACGATCTGGCGAACCGTCTGGTTCCGGCGTGGAACGAGGTGGTGCGGGCCCACCCCGGTGGGCGGTTGGTGGTGGTGGCCCACGGTATCGTTATCAAGGTCCTGCTGCTGTGCATCCTGGAGGGGTACGACGTGCGGCAGTGGACCGCCATCGGCAAGTCGGCGAACGTGTCGGTCAGTGAATTGGTGCCGGCGGTGGGGGGGAAGTGGCGGGCGGAGAGCCTACTGGTGCTACCCGAACCGGTGGCGGCGGTGAACGCCGCGGCGGTGCCAAACGGGTTGGTGTCGTCGGCGTGAGGCTGGCCATCGGGCGAGCGGCGGACGCGGAGACGATCGGCTTTGGGTGTACAGAAACACGACACCCTCGGCACCCTCTCTGCCACACTGCCACCTGCCACACACATACCCCCCGTCGGCTCAGACGGCTCGTCTCGCAGGAGAAAATCAGGAAGAACGCGACAGTAGCGTTGGCGTAATCCCCTCGTAGCCAGGAACTTGCGTCAATGAATCCAAGAGGGGGATGTGTCGCCATCTTGGTCTGGGAGGCGGTATCCGGTCGGTGCAGGCCGCCCTCAGTACGCGTGCTTGCTTCGATGGGTGAGCATGTGCCAGACTGTCAGGAGCATGATCCGCAGGTCGAAGAGCGGGTTCCAGTGGGTGATGTAGTACAGGTCGTACTGCACCCGTTTGCGGAGGCTGCTGTTCCCCCGCCATCCGTTCACCTGGGCCCACCCGGTCATGCCGCACTTCACTGCGTGCCGGGCCATGTAGTTCGGGATGCTCTTCTGAAACTTCCGCACGAACACCGGTCGCTCCGGCCGCGGGCCGACCAGGCTCATGTCGCCCCGGAGCACGTTGAACAGTTGCGGCAGTTCGTCGAGGTTGGTCACTCGTAGGAAGGTGCCGAACCGCGTGCGGCGGGGATCGTTCGCGCTGGTCATCTGCGGGCCGTGCTTCTCCGCGTCCGCCCGCATGGTGCGGAACTTGAGCATCTGGAACGGCTCGCCGTTGAGCGAGCACCGCTCCTGGCGGTAGAAGACCGGCCCGCGGCTGGTCAGTTTCACCAGCAACGCGATGAGGAGCAGTAGAGGGGAGAGGAGGATGATGGCGACGGCCGAGAGGAACACGTCCATGCTCCGCTTCACCCACACGTTCACTCCGTGGTAGGTGCTCTCACGGAGGCCGATGAACGTCATCCCATGCACACGGGTGGTGGTGAACGACAGGGCGGAGAGGGCCGGCACGTCGGCCACCAGTCGCACATCAACGATCGTCTGGGAGAGTTGGTCGAACACCCGGCGGGCGTCGGCGTAGCGGTTCATCGGCAGGGCGATGAACACGTGCTCGATGTGGTGCTTCTGCACCAGGGCGGGCAGGTCGGCGATGGGGCCGATGACCGGGATGTCGCAGTGCGTCTGGTGGGTGTCTGGGTCGTCCTCGACATAGGCGACGGTCTGGATGCCGGTCCAGGAGGAGGCGCGAAGGGTGCGAGCAGTGCGGCGGGCCAGCCGGCCGGTGCCGACGATCAGGGCGTGGCTTTGGTTGATCCCCCGCGCCCGCAACCGGCCGAGGGTGAACCAACTCAGCCGACGGGCGGCCAGCACGCCCAGGGCGGCCAACACCGCGAACAGGGCGAAGGCAATCCGCGATTCGTACTCGTACCGCAGGGCGAACGCCACCAGAGCGGTGAGCAGGGTGGTGAGAATCACCCCTTTCGCCACGGCCACCGCCTCTTCGCGGAAGCGGGTCAGGCGGTGAACTTCGTACAGGCGGGCGTGGCGGCAGCAGACCATGCCGAGGATGACCACGAGCGGCAAACCGCGGATGCACAGGGCGAAGTCGGGTTGATGGTCGTGCAGGAGGGGCACCCAACCCGACTCGAATCGTACCCAGTAGGCAGCGAACCACGCGACCACCAGGGCGGCCACGTCGAGCACCAGAAACCACAGGCGGAGTGGATGGGAGGTGCGGTTCACCATGCGTCGATCCGAACTCCAGGGGTGGGGTCGCTAAGATACTATCGGGATGCTGCACTCTAAAGTTTGCCCACTTTCACGAGCAGTGGCAACCCGAACCGTCCCCTGGGCGCCCGATTCTTTTCGCCAAAGCTCGTAAAGCCCGCAACCTCACTCGGAGTAGATCAGTGCCGACCGCCGACCAGTTGCTCGCCAAGTTGTACGCCTTGCGGAAGGACTACGCCGACGATCCCGAGGACGAAACCTACCAGGCGCTCCATGCCGCCTTCCTGTTCGTCAGCTACAACATGAATGCCTTTAAGGAATTCGTGAAGGAACAGGCCAAGAAAGAGCAAGAGTAGGTGCCGCCGGCGAGTGGCACTTCCGATCCATGCCACCCAGCCGGTGGCACCCACGGAGTTGAGTACCCCCATGACCGTTTCCTGGCGCGGCGTGTTTCCCGCCGCCTGCACCCAGTTTCACCCCGACTTCTCGCTGAACATCCCCGGCACCCTCGCCCACCTGGACGCCATGCTGGCGGCGGGGGTTCACGGCTTTGTGATGATGGGGAGCGTGGGCGAGAACACCACGCTGGAGCCGGCCGAGAAGCGGGAACTGCTGAAAGCGACCGTCGCGCACATCGGCAAGAAGGTGCCGGTGCTGGTGGGGGTGGCCGAGTACACCACCGCTCAGGCGTGCCGGTGGGCGGCCGACGCCCAGAAGCTCGGGGCCGACGGGCTGATGGTGCTCCCGCCGATGGTCTACAAGAGCGACCCCCGCGAGACGATCGCCCACTTCCGCACCGTGGCGAAGGCGAGCGACCTGCCGATCATGGTGTACAACAACCCGCCGGCCTACAAGGTGGACATCACCCCGGAGATGTTCGTCGAGATGGCCGACGAGCCGAAGTTCGCGTGCATCAAGGAGAGTAGCGACAACCCGCGGCGGATCACCGACATCATCAACCTGACCGGCGACCGCTACGTGCTCATGGCCGGGGTGGACGACCTGTTCCTCGAATGCTGCATGCTCGGGGCGGTGGGCTGGATCAGCGGGCTGGTGAACGCCTTCCCGGCCGAGAACCGGCTCATCTGGGATCTGGTGCAGGCGGGCAAGTGGGACGAGGCCCGCAAGGTGTACCGCTGGTACACCCCGCTGCTGCACCTCGACACGCACATGAAACTGGTGCAGTACATCAAGCTGGCGTCGGCCGAGTGTGGGTTCGGCACCGAACTCACTCGCCCGCCGCGGTTGCCCATCGTGGGCGACGAGCGCGAGCAAGTGCTCAAGATCATCCGCGATGCCAAGGCGACCCGACCGAAGTAGGCCGTGCCAGGGTGTTCCGCCTGAACCGAGGGCGGAACACCCCATATTGGAGGTTCAGCGGCACCGCCGGCCGAGCAGTCCGCCCCCGCCGACACCGCCACCGGCGTTCATCAGCCCCTGAGCCACTTGCAGCCCGAGTGCGGCCCGCGGGGATACCACCCCGAGCACTGCCTGACCCGGCGTGATCGCGCCCGACTGGAGCGCGAGCAGCGGAGCGACTCGCGGGGCGGCCATGCCGATCACGAACTGGCCGGCATTCGGCGAGTTGAAGCCTCCCGCCTGGGTGAATGTTTGGAAGGTGGACAGCCGCGGGGCGACCAGACCGAGAATACTGTGAGTGGGCATGCCCGGCACGGTCGAGAGACCGGGGATGAGCGGGGCGTTCAGTGTGGTGAGCAGACCGCCAGGGACGACAGTGCCGGGCACTTCGCAGCACTGGGCAAAGGCCGAACCGCTCAACACGAGGGCGAGGACGCAGACGCTGAAGGACCGAATCATGGGAGAACAGGGGGTTGGGGGGAGAGCCACGGTTTTGGCAAATAGGGCGAGATAAGGGTTATACGGAGAGTGCGCAGCTCGCCAACACGCGGGTGAGCAGCGGTCTTCCCATCAGGCGTTGATCTCATCATGCACAGAATCTCGGTGATCGATTCGCACACCGCCGGTGAGCCAACCCGCGTTGTGCTCGATGGCATCCCGGACCTCGGCACTGGCAGCGTGGCCGAGCGTGCCAGGGTGTTCCGCGACCGCTTTGATACCTTCCGCTCGTGCGTGGCGAACGAACCCCGCGGGTCGGACATTCTCGTGGGGGCATTGCTCGTTCCGCCGGTGAACCCCGCCGCAGCCGGCGGGGTGATCTTCTTCAACAACGTCGGCGTGCTCGGCATGTGCGGGCACGGTACCATCGGGCTAGTTGTCACCCTCGCTCACCTCGGCCGCATCGGGCCGGGCGAACACCTCTTCGAGACGCCGGTCGGCGACGTGACCGCCACGTTGCACCCCGACGGCCGGGTGAGTGTGCGGAACGTGCCCAGTTTCCGCTACAAGCATGCGCTGGCGGTGGATGTGCCGGGGGTCGGCCGAGTGGTCGGCGAACTGGCGTGGGGCGGCAACTGGTTCTTCCTCGTGGCCGATCACGGCCGACGGCTGGAAGTGCAGCACGCGGAGGAACTCACGGCGTTCGCGTGGGGCGTGCGGCAGGCGCTGGAGGTCGCGGGCATCGCGGGTGAGCCGTCGCTGAACGGCGGTGTGATCGACCACATCGAACTGACCGGCCCGGCTCTCGCCCCAACGAATCACGGGCGGAACTTTGTGCTCTGCCCCGGCAAGGCCTACGACCGTAGCCCGTGCGGCACCGGCACCAGTGCGAAGCTGGCGTGCCTGGCGGCCTCGGGCAAACTCCAGCCTGGCGAGGTGTGGCGGCAGGAGGGCATTCTGGGCGGAGTGTTTGAGGGGACTTACGAACCGGACGGCGACCGGATCATCCCGACGATCACCGGCACGGCGTTCGTGACGGCGGAAGCGACCCTCATCGTGGACCCGAACGACCCGCTCAAGGACGGGGTGCGGTAGGTGCCGCGAACCCGACGGGATTACCGACGCCGGTACAGTGTCGCCGTGTTGGTCGTCCGCACGACCTCCCACTCGCCGCTCGTGCGGAAGTACCAGTCGTACCCCTGGTCGCGGTCGGTGGTGCCGGTCAGGGCGAAGTCGAACCGGCCGAACATCTCCTGCCATTTCGCCATCGCGTCGGCCGTGTTCTCCCCGTCGGCATTCACGAACTCCACTAGCCAGTCGTCGCCGAACAACTCACAGCGGTCGTCGACGAACACCTTGTAGCCGGGGGCGTGGTGGATCAGGTACCCGCCGAAGATGTATTCACAAAAGACGCGGTTCGGTTCGCCTGGCTTCGGCTCTAGCCGTTTCAGGTCGTCGTACAGTTCCGTCGGCCACAGGGTTGGGTCGAGTTTGGCTGTACCCTGGCCGATGAGCGGCACCTTCACGCGGAACCACTGACAGCCCAGCGACACTGTCACCGCAACGAGCGCGGCGAACACCACCGGCGTGAACTGATTGCAGGGCGGCGTGGCCGGCGGGGCGTACACATCGGGCCGTTTCGCGGCGAGCCATCGGGCGAACAGCGTGTGCGGCCAGAGGTCGATGATCGCCAGCATCGCCACTGGGGCGAACAGCGCTCCGTGCCGCACCCGAAGCAGCGATTGCACCAACCAGAACAGCGGGAGCAGCCATGCCACCTTGGGGCGGCGGGGCAAGGTGGCGGCGAGGAGCGTCAGGTAGATTGCGGCGAGGGCGAGCAGTGGCCAGGCTTTCGGGTCGGTCACGTCGAGCCGTGCGTGCTCGGCGATGATGTCGGGCAGTTTCGCCATGCCGTTGTTGATGAACAGCCAGGTGTCGAAGATGCCGCGGCCATACGGGGTGACAAACACGCTCAGCCCGCAGGCCACCGTAGTGAGGGCGAATGGCAGCAACCGCGACCACACCAGGGGTGAGTCGGCCCGCCGCCACAGCCCCCACACCACGAAGCCGATCCCGGCCATCACCAGAGTGCTTAGTCCGCCCAGCGTGCCGCCGTGGGTGTTCGTCCAGACCAGGTAGAGTGGGACCAACCACAGCAGTTGTTTCCACCCGATGCGGCCACTCTCGAACTCGATGACCGCGTGCAGGGTGGCCGCCATGCCGAGCATGGTGAACAGGTGCGGGCGGACGTGGAAATGGGTAGCGGCCGCGGCGACCGTGAGCAGCACCAGGCCAACAGCGAAGACCGGATGCAGCCCGGTGCGAACGAGCTTCGCCGCGAGCCATGCATACAACGCGGCCACGATCGCGGTGGCACCCACGAGAAGCGAGTCGAACCCACCGGCACGGTAGGCCAGGGCCATCGCCACTTCGCCGAGCCACTGGTGCGGAATCCAGCGTTCCCCGGCGTGGCTGAACGTCCACGGGTCGGTGTCGAAGAACCCCTCGGTGAGGATCTTCTCGCCGGCGGCGGTGTGCCAGAACTGCCCCGGATCGCGGAGAAACCGGCTGCCTCCGAAGAGCATCGCCAGCCAGAACAGCACGAACAACGCCGGGCCAGGCCAGACGAACATGGTGAACCGCGAGGCGACGCCGAGCGGGTTGGTCCCCCCCACCCGGCTCGCTTCGCTCGCCGACCTCCCCCGCGAGAGGGGAGGTGAAATTGTGCGACTCATGCGGGCACCAGAGCGGCGGATCGACGGGGGGAGGTGAAGGCATACCCCACCAGCACCAGCGGGGCGACCCAGCAGTACCAGAACGACCAGAGTTGGAAACGAGTCATGGCGAGCATGGTGATGTTTACGGTGGCGAGCAACACCAGCGGCCAGAACCACCGTCTGCCCACCAGCCCGGCGGCGCGGTGCAGGATTGGAAGGAGCATCAGCACGAGATCGAAGTGCCACGCCCCGTAGGGAGCTGTCACGAACGAACAGGCGACCAGCGACGGTAACTGTTCGGCCCAGTCCCACTCCTTCCCGTGCTTCTTCCAGTGCAGTCCGAAGCCAGCCAGGGCCACGAGCATCGGCAGGAATTGCAGCCAGAAATGATCGGTGCCCCAGGCGAGCCGGAGTACCACGCCGAGGGTGAGCGACACCCACTTGCTCGGCGGCACCGGCGAACTGCGATACGCCTCGATGTACTGCCCCCACACCTCCGGATTCAGCACCATCGGGATGACTGTCGCGGCGACCCCCATGACGACCCCACCGAGTACGATCCGCCAGCGACGGTTCACGATGGCATCCAGCCCGACCGCCAGCCAGAGCAGGTACGCGAGGTGCGGCTTCACCGCGACCAACACCGCCGCGGCCCCGGCGGCGAAGTGGAAGCCCCGCCTTGCACACCACGCGAACAGGGCACACCCGAGCAAGAGAAACGCCGAAATCTGCCCGCTTTGCAGCACGAACAGGGTCGGCACGAAGGTGAACGCCACGGCCAGCCCGATCCAGCGTTTCTCCGCCGGGGCACTGTAGGTGGTCCAGAGCAACCACACCGATGCCGCCACCGCCGCGAAGCTAAGCACGAGCCAGACCACCTGCCCGAGCCGCGGCGGGAGTGCCCCGAGGGGCATCGCCATCGTGAGCGTCCACGGCGGGTTCCACATCATGATGGCTTCGTCGGTGTCGCGGCCTGCGAAGCGCTCGAGCGGCAACAGTTCATCCGCCGAGTACGGATTCCCGCCGGTGAGGTTCAGCCGCCCGGCGGCCCAGTACTCGACGTAATCATCAGGCGGCCACACGTGCGGATTCGCGGAGAGATACCAGCCCGCCACACCAACCAGAGCGAGAAGCACCACACCACTGACGAGAGGAAGCAGGAAACGGATCATGAGGGGAGTACCTCCGCCACCGCCGGTCGTGGTCGTTCGTTCCCCGTCACGGTGTTCTGGGTTCTTCTCACCCACTCCGCTACCAGATAACCGACCGCCACCGCTGGAGTCAGCCAGCCGTTCGCCATGGAGTTCTCGAACCGCAGGCTGAACAGTGCGATGAGGTTGATTGCCACGAAGAACCCGCCGAACTTCAGCCACACCCACGCCCGTCGGTCGTTCGCCACCCATACCGCTGCTTGCACCACTGGCACCAGCAGCAGGACGAGGTCGAACCCCCAGGCGCCATAGGGTGTGGCGATGAGCGACACCAACACCAGCCGCGGTAGTTCGATCGCCCAGTTCCAGCCATTTCGCCGTATCCACCAGTAGCCGGCCACCAGCGGCAGCGCGACCGCCAGGGGCACGAACATCAAGGCAAACGGCCGCTCGGGGTGGAGGGTGCGGAGCCAGTAGCCGAGGGTGGCGTGGGTCCACTCGTTCGGGGTGTTGTGTGTGCCGGCCGAGAGGGCCGAGGTGGCCTCACGGTACTGGCTCCAGACGTGCGGGTTGAACGCGAGTGGAATCAGGCCAAACACGATGAGGGCGAGGCCTCCCGCGACGACCGAGCGCCACACCTTCCCACCGCGTAGAGTTTCGAGGACCAGCACCAGTGCGAATGGCACGAGCAGGTGCGGCTTGATGGCGGTGAGCGCGGCGAGCAGGCCGGCGAGGTACAGTGCCCCCGTGGGTTTGCTCGCGGACGGCTCACGCTTGAGCAGATATCCGAACCCCGCCAACCCGAGCAACAGGAACCCGCTGATCTGCCCGAGCAGCAGCACGAACAGCGTCGGGGCGAACAGCACCGCCACCCCGGCGGCCACGGCCGTCTGACTCTTGCTTCCGCTGAAGGTATGCCACAACAGCACGGCGCTCGCCACCACCGCGACGAGGTTCGCGGCAGTCCAGAGCAATTGGCCAGCCCGCCAGTGCATCGCCCCGAGTGGCACCGTGAGCGGAAGTGTCCAGGGCGGGTTCCACATCATGATGGGGTCGGCGTAGCGGGTCGCTTGCCCGGGTTCGGCTTCCACCACGGTCGGTAGTTTCGCCTGGATTTCTACCTGATAGGGGTAGAGCACGGCCCCGTCGTAGGGGTTCTGGCCGTTCAACAGCGCCCGCCCGGCGGTCTGGTACTCCATGTAATCGATGGGGCGGAAGATCCTGGCATCGTCGAAGAACCGGGCGAACTGTACGGCGACGGCTCCGCCAACGGCGAGGAGCGCGACGAACAGCAACAGGGTGCGGCGAGTCATACCAAACCCTAGAACGCGATCGGCCGACGGGCGAAAATGCGGCCGGGAGTAGAATCAGGCGAAATGCTGTGAGCGGTGAGCTATGAGCGGCGAAGCAAGCAAAAGTTGGCGATCCCCCGACCTGCGGGACGTGCGGTCGGCGTTCGTCGCCGAGGTGCTGGCGTGGGCGGTCATGGCAGCGGCGGTGGCGTTGCCCTTCGTTTCGCTCGCCACCACGGAGCCATCCGAGTGGTGGGGTTGGCTCGCGGTTGCCTTGTTGCTCGGCGGCTTGTTCGGGCTTCCCATCCCCATCTTCGTCGCTGCGAATCGGTCCCGCTATCGGGCACTCGGCCTCGCGCCGCCGCTGTCGCTCGTTCCTCTCCTGGTGGCCGGTAGTCAGTACTTCGGTGTGTGGGCCGTCACCCCTCACACCGTCGTGCTTTACGCCGGACTCGTCGCCCTCACGGTCGGACAGTTCACCGGCCGGCGACAGGCGGAGCACGGCCGGCCGCGGACCTGGCAACGAGCAGCGGCCGATCGCATGTGGTGGGTGCGCACGGCGGTCGTCGCGGGGCAGGGGGTGGGGTTGTTGGCGGCGCTGGGTATCCGGTTTCGATTCGGCGACGGGGCGGCCGCCCTGGTGCCTTTGAGCATGTTGTTCATCCTCGCCGCCCTGCTGTGCGTGTGGTGCTGGCTGCGGTTCTTCCGGCCGTTTTTCGAGGTCTGCATCGAGCCGCTGTTTCGGCTGATGTACCGCGTGAAGGCGAAAGGAACGACCCGGCTCCCCCCATTCGGCCCGTGCCTCGTCATCGCCAATCACGCCTTCTGGTTCGATCCGTGTATCCTCGGCATGATCCTCTCGCGGCCGATCACCCCGATCATGACGGAGCGGTTCTTCAACATTTGGTTCTTAAGGCCGCTCCTGAAGTACGTGTTCCGGGTGATCGTCGTACCCGAGACGACTCTCAAGCGGGAAACGCCTGAGCTGGAGCAGGCGGTGGCGGCGTTGGATCGCGGTGAGGTGGTGGTGATCTTCCCGGAGGGGTATCTGCGGCGGAAGGAAGAGGTTCCGCTGCGGCGGTTCGGGCAGGGGGTGTGGCGCATCCTCCATGCTCGACCCGAGACACCCGTTGTCGCCTGTTGGGTCGAAGGGGGTTGGGGGAGCAAGTTCAGCTTTAGGGACGGACTACCAGGGGCGAAGAGCAAGCCGATGGACTTCCGGCGAACGATCGATGTGGTGGTGTCGGCAGCGGAGACAGTACCGGCCGAGGTGCTTGCCGATCAGATGAAGACGCGGATTCACCTCATGAACCGTGTG
This sequence comes from Fimbriiglobus sp., assembly GCA_025459365.1. Taxonomy (GTDB): domain Bacteria; phylum Planctomycetota; class Planctomycetia; order Gemmatales; family Gemmataceae; genus JALHQU01. The sequence continues at coordinate 27,704 of JALOQR010000021.1, read as the reverse complement.
GCCGGGATGCGGCAGGAGTTGGGCCTACCTCCGCTGCCGGCGTTCGAAGTGCCTCATCAGGGGGAGAGTCACGAAGAGTCGGCATAATCGCTACAATCGATCGCACCCTACAACCCGTTAGGTTTCGCCGGTTGTTATGGCCCGCACAGCTTTCGGCTCATTTCATTTTGCCTCGCTCCGCTTGAATTGAATCATTTACAAAGTGCGAATACCTTGGAGCATCGACCCGCCGAATCGGCACATCCGATTCCGCCCGGCATGTGGCCGCACTCTCGCACGGATTGCTCTCGCCTCGACCGCCCCTCGGACGCCTCATCATGTTGAAGCGCCTGCTCCTGATCGCTCTCCTGGCCGCGGCCCTGGTCCCACTGGCCGGCTGTCGCCTCTTTCACCGCGACTGCGACGACTACGATAACCGCCGAAATTCTGAACGCGATTGCCGCTGAACTTGAGCCAAAAGCCGGCCGGCGGGGTTTCGCTCCCTGCCGGTCGCATCTCACCTCGCACACGGGGCACGACCGCTCCGTTCATTTCCCTTTCGCCGACGCCACCAGCCCGCACAGCTTTGGCCGATTGCGGCAGGTGACTAGCTTTCCCCGAGTTGCACCTCCGCGCCGTCCGCGCATACTTCCAGAGCACGCGGGATCAGGCAGGACGCCGCCCCGCCCGTGGGATGGAACCCCGCACGCACCGATGGACCGGCCGCCACCCGCGCGGACCGGGAGCTTGGAGGTTCCCACCCATGACACATCTCCGCCGCTGGCTCATTCTTGGTCTGCTGCTCCTTGGCACCCAGCTTTCTACTGGCTGTTACCTGGGGTACACCAGTCGGCCGGTACTGTTCCCCGGCATTGCCCTTTCTCCAACCATCGCTCGGCCTGGGTATGGTGGCCCATGTGGGCCGAGTTGCTATCGCGAATTTGGCCCCGGTGCTTGTGGCGGGTCGTTGCTCGCCAGCCCATACGCGGGGTACGGTGGCGGAGTACCGCTCGTGAGCGGGCCGGTGTACGATGCCGCTCCCATAGCGGTGTCGGCTCCGGTTGGGTCCGGCCCCGTCGGCTATCCGATGGGGCCCGCCGGCATTCCCCTCGGCGGGTATGATCTGCCGGCCTACGGTGGGTACTCTTCGCCGATCACCCCTGGTTGTACCAGTTGCGGTGGGGTGGGTGGGCCGGCTGGGGCGATTCCTCTGGCGGGCGGGCCGGGTGTTCCCTACGGGGCGGCACCGACGCCAATTCCCATTGCTACGGGGCCTGGTGGCCCGCCCATCGCGGTCAGTCCGCCCACCGGGGTGATGCCGGCGGGGGTGGTGCCGTCGGGGCCGATCCAGGGTGTGCCGTTCGATTCTGGGGCGGTGACAATCCCGACAGTGAAGCCGCCAGCGGGGTCGATCCCACTGCAGATGCCCAACGAGGTGAAAGAGTCGAAGAAGCTCATCGCGGGGAAGTGATCCACCGGTGGTGAAAATGCAGGGGCCGGGAAGATCCGAAGCGGGTCTGCCCGGCCCTTGAGGCATTCCTGAGATACACTATCGCAGTACAGCCACCCGTGCTTCGTGAGCCATCATGACCATCCCCGGCCAGCTCGCCCCGTCGCCCCGTCTGCTCCTCGGCCCCGGCCCGTCCGACGCCCACCCGCGGGTGCTGACGGCCATGACCACCCCCCTCCTCGGCCACCTCGACCCACAGTTCCTCGACATCATGGCCGAGACGGCCGAGATGCTGCGGCAGGTGTACGTGACCAAGAACCGCCTCACGATTCCCATCTCGGCGACCGGCACGGCGGGCATGGAGACGTGCCTGGTGAACCTGGTCGAGCCGGGCGATAAGGTGGTCGTCGGCAGCATCGGCTACTTCGGCAACCGGATGATTGAGATCGCCGAACGCTGCCGGGCCGACCTCACGACGCTGAAAGCCGAGTGGGGGCAGACAATCGACCTGAACGTCCTCCGCGAGACACTCCAACGGGTGCGGCCAAAGGTGGTCGGGCTGGTCCACGCCGAGACGAGCACCGGGGCGTTGCAAGACATCGAAGCAGCCGGCAAGCTCTGCAAGGAGTTCGACGCCCTGCTCATCGCCGACTGCATCACCAGCCTCGGCTGCACCCCACTCAAGGTGGACGAGTGGGGCATCGACGCCGCGTTCAGTTGCTCGCAGAAGGGGCTGGGCTGCCCGCCGGGACTGTCGCCGGTGACGTTCTCCGACCGGGCAGTGGCCGCGCTCAAGGCCCGCAAATCGAAGGTTCAGAGCTGGTACTTCGACCTGTCGCTCATCGAGAGCTACTGGGGCGGCGACCGCGCCTACCACCACACCGGGCCGATCAGCATGGTGTACGCCCTGCGGGAAGGCCTGCGAATCGTGCTGGAGGAGGGGCTAGAGAACCGTTGGGCACGGCACCTGAAGAATCACCTCGCACTCAAGGCCGGGCTGGAGGCGCTCGGGCTGAAGTACACCGCCAACCCGGCGAACCAACTTCCGCAACTGAACGCCGTTCGTATCCCGGACGGGGTGGACGACCTGGCCTGCCGTAAGCGGATGCTGAACGAGTTCGGCATCGAAATCGGCGGCGGGCTGGGCGACTTCAAGGGGAAGGCGTGGCGCATCGGGCTGATGGGCGTGAACAGCAAGCCGAGCAGCGTGTTCTTGGTGCTGGCGGCCCTCGAAACGGTGCTGGCCGGGGCGGGCGTGAAGATCACGCCGGGGGCGGGCGTCGCCGCCGCCTAGAAGGTGTATGCGGCGTAAACTCGTGGGATGGGTCCAGCGAGCGCCTCGC
>JALOQR010000021.1:0-24901 GCA_025459365.1 Fimbriiglobus sp. | reverse complement strand
GAGGCGCTCGCGCCGACCCACCCTACACGGTGCAGGCGCGGGGTATGCTCGACGGTTGGCTTCCGTGGGATTTCATCGCCATGCCCGCCGAGCAACCGCGGTACTTGACGCTGATCGACCTGTTCTGGGAGGTGGTCAACGTCGTCATTATCGCAACCGGCTGCTACATCGGGTGGTTGGTTGCGAACAATTACCTCGCGTTGCTGCTCGGTGGGTTGCTTGGTCGTATCGTCGGCGTTGCGGGTTTCATCGGATTCCGCAGGCTGGCTGGGATACAAGACTGATCCGCTCGCGGAGCGAGCGGGCCACGTTCAATACTTCGCCACCTCGCCGGCCTTGCCGCCCAACTCCGCCACCACCTTCGCTGCGCCGTCGGTCATGAACTTCAGTTCGCTGTTCACGGCGATGAACTGCCAGCCTTCCGCGATCCGACGTTTCGCGTCGTCGGTGCTGAACGTGTGCAGTCCGGCAGCCACGCCCAATCGCTTGCACCCGGCGAGGATGTCTTGCAACGCCTGCTCGAACACCTCGGGCGTCGGCGGGGTGCCGTCGGGTGCCCGCATGGTGGCCATCAGGTCGTTCGGGCCAACGAATACGGCGTCGATGCCCGGCACGCCGAACACCGTGTCGAAGTTCCGCACGGCGTCGATGTGCTCACACTGGAGCACGATCAGCACCTCGTCGTCCACTTGCTTGTAGTAGTCGGCCGGGGTCGCCCCCCAGTTCAGTGCGTGAACACTGCCGCCGACGCTGCGGTTCCCCCGTGGGGCGTACAAGCACGCCCGCACCGCCTCGTCCGCTTCCTGCCGCGTACACACCATCGGCACCACTACCCCGTGCCCGCCGTTGTCCAGAATCCGCTTGATGTGGTCGTGCCGGTTGCTCGGCACTCGGGCCAGCGCGATCCCGCCGGCGTCGGCGATGGCCCCCATCATGTGGGTGGTGGTAGCGATGTCCACCAACGAGTGTTCCACGTCCACGGTCAGCCAGTCGAACCCACTGCGGGCGAGGAAGCGGGCGGCGGTGATGCTGCCGAGCGACAGCCACGTGCCGACCGCCGGCTTGCCGGCCTTCAGGAGTTGTTTCACGCGGTTCGGGCGCATCGGAGGCCTCAGTCTTTCTTGAGTGAGTGGAACACCAACCCCGTGAGCACCTTCGGGTAGAAGTAGGTACTCTTGGGTGGCATCTTCTCGCGGTTGCCGGCGATCTCTTCGACGTGTTCCATCCCGCATGGCGGTACCAGGCATGCGAGTTGGCACTGCTTCGCTGCCACCGCGTCGGTCACCTCTTTCAGCAGGTGGACGTAGGTGCAAGTCGGTGTGCCGCCGATCTTCTCCGGCACCAGTTTCTCCAGCACCAGCTTGTGCAGGATGCTCACCGCCAGCCCTCGCCACTCGGCCGACTGGTCCGCGGCGAGCGTGCCCATCACCGCCGCGTCTCGCAATTTCACCGCCAGCCATTGGCCGTCGGCCACCGTGCCGAAGCCGAGCACGGACTGAGTGTCTTCGAGTTGAACGTGCTCCCAGCACTCGGCCGCCGTGTCGAACTCGCCGACCACGTCGAAGTGACCCGTCACCGCCGCCTTCATTTGCTCTCGCGTGATTTCCGGTAGCCCGCTCACCAGCCGATGCGTCGGCAGGATGATGAGGCCCGGGTCGCTCATGCCGACCAGCATCATCAGGCAGAAGTTGGCCGGGTGCTCATCGTCGGTCGGGTTCACTTCGTCTTTGTATTTCAGCCCGGTTTCGTAGCGGTGATGACCGTCGGCGATGAACACCGGCTTCGGCCCCATTTGTCCGATGACCTTGGAAATCACCGCCTGGTCGGTCACCACCCACAGGCGGTTCATCACGCCGAGATGGTCTTTCGCCGCCAGCGGTGGGGCGTTCTTCACCACCGCTTCGAGGGCGGCGGCGACCTCGTTCGTCTCGTCTGGGTACAGCCCGAACACCGGCGAGATGTTGAACCCGGTGGCCTGGTAGAGCTTCAGTCGGTCGGCCTTGGGGCCGGAGAGGGTCTGCTCGTGCGGGTAGATCCGCCCAGTGCCGAACGGCTCCAACCGAACCCTCGCCAGGAACCCGCGGCGGGTGTACGTTTGCCCTTCGACAGTGAACTGCTGCTCGTAGACGTACAGGCTGCGGGCGGTGTCCTGTTGGAGCACCCCGCCAAAGACCCACCCGTTCAGGGTGCGGGCGGCGTGGGCATACTTGTCTTCGCCCGTGGCCGGGTCCTCGCGGGTGAGTTCGACCCGCACCGCGTTGTACGGGCTGTCGTCGTACAGCTTCTGCTGGAGGCCACCGTCGATCACGTCGTAGGGTGGGCACACCACCTCGGCAAGCGTGCCGACCTTGCCAAGGTCGTATCGGAAGCCGCGGAACGCGCGGATATCGGCCATCGGGGAGTCCTCGGAAGTTTTCGGAAGGTTCGTCTTACGACTCGCCCGGTACAATGCCCGCATGCCACGCACTCGCACATTCCTCGGCGTTGCCGTGTCCGACGACACTCGCCGCCGCTGCACAACGGTTCAAAAAGAACTGGCCGCCATTGCCGACGTGAAATGGGTCGAGCCGCAGAACCTGCACGTCACCCTACTGTTCCTCGGCGAACTAGACGATCGCGAATTGGTGGACGTGTGCAAGGTCGCGACGGCCGCGGCCCGCCGCGAACCACCGTTCGAGATGCGTGTCTGTGGCCTGGGGGCGTTCCCGACGCCGCGACGACCGAAGGTGCTCTGGGGCGGCATCAAGGAAGGCACGGAGAGCCTGCTTCGTCTGCACGCGGCGATTGCCGGCCCGCTGGTCGAGTCGGGGGTTTACCGGAAAGAAGACCGCGACTACACGCCGCACCTGACACTCGGCCGGGCAAACGGCGACGCCGACAGTCAGTCGCTGGCTCCGGAGTTGCCGAAGCGGTTCCACTGGGACGGTGGGACGACGGCCGTGGATGAGGTGCTGGTGTATTCGAGTGAACTGCGGCGAAGCGGCCCCGAATACGCCGTGCTCGCCCGCAGCCCACTACTAGGCTGAACCGGCTTACAATGACACGACCTGCACCCGTAGCTCAACTGGATAGAGCAGCCGCCTTCTAAGCGGCCGGTTGTGAGTTCGAGCCTCACCGGGTGTACTTGGCTCACGACGGCTTCCGGTCTGAATGCCCGAGGCTTTTCTCTGGTGCGATCTGATCCCGCACCAGTTGCTTCAGTTCTGCTACCTCCGGAAACCGGCCAGCCGCTTTCCGTGACCACACTACTAACCCGTTCGCTCGCACCTCAAACACTCCACCCGCTCCGGGCTTCAGTGTCAGTTCGGCAATCTCCTGCTCGAACGTCGTTAACAGTTCCTGTGCCAGCCACGCCGCCCGCAACAGCCATCGGCACATGGTGCAGTACTCGATCTCGACCCGCCCGCTCATCACTCGCCCCCCGTCCGAACATCGCCCCATTCTACTGCACACGGAACGGGATCGGCTTACTCACGCTTCGGCCGGTCCGTGGGTCTCGCACCTCGAACGTCACCGTGTACGCTCCCGGTCGGGTGGGTGTCTCGAATCGCGCCTCCAGGTGGTAGTCGCGGAGGGGGCTACGGGTGAAATGGTTCTTGGACGACACGCTCTTTGGCCCGAGTGTCTTCCCTTTCACATCGACGATCTCCACCGCTCGCCCAGCTTCGTCGGCCACCTGCATCTCGACTTCGAGCCGGGTGAGGTATCCGGCCAGTCCATCCTTGCGGATGTCCGGCAGGCAGGGCACGTTCTCCAATTCGATGTAGACCGAGTACAACTTGCCAGGAAGGAGTGGCTCGGTGGGATCGCGGGTAGGGGTATACACTCCGTAGCCGTCCACCTTCATGCAGACGATTGCTTTGCGGATGCCGAACCCAGACCGACGCAGAACCGCTCCGGCGGCTGCTTCGAACTGGCGTGCCACAGCCGCTGCCTCTTCGGCATCTGGGCGGGAGAGGTTCGCCCGCGATGCCTGTACCACAGCCGGGATGAGTTGGAGGAGTACCTCCTGGTTGGGCGGGTCGAACCCTTTCAGGTGTTCGATCGCCTGCTCCGGCTTGTTCTCCTGGAAGGCCCTGAACGCGAGGGCAAGCGGGGGTACTGGTTCGGGGTCGGTAGGCGGGGTTTTCTCCGCCACCCGGACGGGAGGTGGTTCGGGCAGGGGCGGCGGGTCGTCGATTGGCCCGGCGTGTCGCACCTGGGCGGTGGGGTTCAGCGGGATGCGTTCGCCCGGCGTCATGCTGGCGAACTGATCGGCGGGCCGGACTCTAGCAGACGTGGTTGTTTGGGTCGGTGGGGGGAACGGGGCGGGCTTCGGCCTCAGGGGCAAGAGTGGCCCTGTCCCTCCGCACGCCGGCAAAGCAAGCAGGGCAAGGGGGCAGAACAGCACGGCGAACCATCGTCGAACGGCCATCCACCACCTCGGAGGCGAATCCGGCGCAGGAATACCCGTCGGCGGCGGGGGAGACAAGCGGAATCCTGCGAGCCTCAGGGCGATACCATTGCCTCGGTTCGCGAAGCCGGCTATTGTTGACCAGAATTACTCCCGGACAACCGGAGCGTCCGGGGGACCTTTCCCTCGACCTTTTAAGAGAGCTTACGATGGCGCGGAATCTGTTCCTGGCCCTGGCCGGACTCGTGGCGGTGATGCTGGTGCCGGCGTTCGCCGAAGACAAAAAGGCCGATGCCAAGATGGAAGGCACCCTGGTGTGCACCAAGTGCAAGCTGAAGGAGACGGAGAAGTGCGGGCACGCCCTGATCGTCACGGGCAAGGATAAGAAGGAAGTGACCTACTACATCAAGGACAATGGGGCGAAGGAAGCCTACCACAAAGACTGCTGCATGGCCGATGTGCCGGCAACTGTCACCGGTGGCAAGGTAGTCGAGAAGGACGGCAAGAAGACCGTCGAGGGCGGTAAGGTGGAAGTGAGCAAGAAGGAAAAGAAGTAACCCGACTGCTCAACTGATGTGCTCTGGAACCGCCGCCCCAATCGGGGCGGCGGTTCGCGTTTGTAGGGGCGGCCGAGTTCCGAATTGTTCATCCGAAACCACTCCGGGCGAGCGCTTCCTCTCGCACGGTGGCCTTGCCCGTCGAGGGTCAACCGATGTCCAACCCGGTGCTTTGGAACACCCCGCCGAACGCGAGTGTCGGAGTCAACTGGCCGGTATAGCCGACCACATACAGTTGGCCGTTGGTCCGTGGTCCGGTGGCGGCAATGAACATGCTCCGTCCGTCGGCATTCAGGTCGGCGGCAGCTACCCGCAGCCCACCGTCGTAACCACCGGCCTGGGGGATAATGTTGCTGATGAAGGGTTGGCTGAGGGCGGTCGTTGCTCCCTGTGTGAGGAGGGTGCGGCCGCTGATCACCATCAGGTGGGCCGATGCCGACCCCGGCCCGAAGGCGATATCGGCAAAGCCATCTCCACTGAAGTCGCCGACCGCCACATAGGCCCCGTTGAGCACTGACGGGGCATAAGCGAAGAAGTCGCCAATCGGTTTCTGCGGGCGGTTCTGGGCGATTGTCTGGCCGTCGTACACCGCGATTCGCGGCCCACCGCCCGGACCGGCGGCAGCGACCAGGTCGGCTCGCCCATCACCGTTCACGTCTCCGGCAGCTACTCGCACGCCGCCGCGGAAGGCCATGTCGTCGATGCCCCAGAAGTCGGCCATCACGGCCGCTGGGTTGCCACTGGCGAACACTCGCACCCGTGGGCCGCCACCGGCGTCGGCTCCTACGACCAGGTCGTCCCGCCCGTCGCCGTTGAAGTCGCCAGCGGTCACGAACATGCCACCGACAAACTGTGGCTCGTAGGCCAGGAAGCTTTGCACGGTTTGCCCAGTTCGTCCGCTGAACACCCGCACTTGCGGGCTGCCCCCTGGCCCGGCTGCGGCTGCCACGTCTTTCACCCCATCGCCGTCGAAATCGCCGGTGGCCACTCGCACGGGGCCGGTATAGCCGGGGAACGGGGTGACTGGTCCACCGAGCGGCGTGAGAGTCCCGTTCACGCGCGTGAACATCTGGAATGTGCCATCCGACCCGCCGACCACGAGCGGATCGGCGGTCGCGCCCAACTGCGGGGAGGTGGGCACGGGGGTAGCGGGTAGAGAAGGGAGGACGGGCACGGTGGGCGGAGCGGCCGGCGGCGGGCTGGCCCCACCAACCTCCCAGCCGATATCGGCCAGTGCGGCATAGTCGAGTGGGCCAAATGCCATCCGCGTGCCTGCCTGCACGAATGGTTGCATCGACACACCCGCCCCACCGGCGACGATCCCTTGTTGCCAGTGGCCAGGGTTAGAGAGGCTCACCAGTGGGTTCACCCCGCCGTTCAATGCCCGAGCGTTCGCGCCGGTGAACTGGTTGCCATTCACCAGTGTGTTCCACTGGTTCGATACCCCAAACCCGAGTACGTGACCCAACTCATGGGCCGCGACGGTGTAGAAGTCGGTCTGGCCTGCGGCTGGGGCCGCCAGGCTAAAGTTCCAGTTGATGTTCGGATCGAAGGCCATTGAGCCGCCCCAGGTGGCGAACCCCGGTCGGCCACGACTCCGGAGGGTGTCGAACCAGCCCTGTCCGCCACTGGCCGAGTAGCCGCCGAATCCGCCCAGACCGGCCTCCCCACCTCCGCCGCCCCCCCCACCAACAAACACCACGAGTTGATCGGTGCCAACGCTGAGGTTGGGCACGCTCACCTGCTGGACTGGGTTGGCCGGGTTGAAGGTGGTGGCCGTCCAGCTATTTCCACCGCTGGGGTTGATGGCCGTCAGGTCGGTGGTCAGGTTCAGCCGCGACGCGACGTCCCGCCCAACTTGTTCGAGGGTGGCACGGCGTACAGGATCGTTGAAGAAACCGTTGTCGAACCGGTAATCGAAGACCACCTGAAGGGCGGTTGGCACCTCCCGTCCTTCCAGTGTTTCCAAACCGAGGCGGAGCGACGCGAATCGGGCGAGCGACATCGGTGTGACTCTGAGCGTGACGCGGATCGTTCGCCGGGGCTTCAATGGCAGGGAGAAACAGCCATTCGATCCGCCAAATCCGACAAAATCGGGAAAAACCGCTCAGGTTGTCGGGGGTGGCGGCAAGAGGGGGGACCGCCACGACCTGAAGGTGAAGTTCTCTAGAACCGTGGGTGCGATTGTGTCAAATCTGACGGTTGCGATATCTGTAATGTGTTTTCCGAACTTAACGGTTTCGATGAAGGGCACAAAACGGGGTCGTCTACGACGTGATTTTCGAACTCCGAGCGATACTCCCCACCCCACAGGCCTGAATCCCGACTGCGCCGCGAAACGGTGCCGACAGATGACAACTCCCTCATCTCCATCACTCAGTGATTGCCGTCGCCGTTCCGGAACGGCACAATGCCAACACCTCCCCCCTCATTCCCCCATTCACCTTCGCGGAGTGACTCTGTGCCTCGAACCGTCCTGACCCGCACCCTGGCCGGCATTGCCCTCGGCCTGGTGGCACCACTGCTCTGGGCCGAAAATCCCACTGCCAAGAATGAGAAGCCGACCACCGAGGTGGCCTCCGCTGTCGACCCTGTCGCTCTGGACAAAAAGATCCTGGCCGAGGCCAAGGAACGCACCCAGGTGATGAAGAACCTCCAGCACCTGTGCGACGTGATCGGCCCGCGTGTGACTGGCTCGCCCAACCTGGAGAAAGCGAACCGCTGGGCCGAGGCGAAGATGACCGAGTACGGCCTCACCAACGTGAAGCTGGAGCCGTGGGAAATCCCCGTGGCGTGGGAGCGGGGCACCGCCACCCTCACCCTGCTCGAGCCTCAGGCCAAGTCGCTCACCGTCGCTTCGGCGGCCTGGGGGGCGAGTACCAAGGGCAAGATCACAGGCGAGGTGGTCTATCTCGACGCCAAAACCAAGGACGACCTGGCCAAGTACAAGGGCAAGCTGAAGAACGCCCTGGTCATCACCCGCCCGCCTTCGTCGGTGCTGCCGCTCAGCGACATCGGTTCGTACCTACAAGGCCGGCCGCGTCCCGCCACGCCGCCCATGCCCGAACCGAAGAAAGACGAGCCGAAGAAGGAGGAGGCCAAGAAAGACGAGCCGAAGAAGGACGAGCCGAAGCCGGAACAACCGCGGCCGATGGGCGGCGGGCCGAGCATGATGGAGATGATGGCTCTCCAGCGTGCCCTGGGTGAGTTCCTCCAGGCCGAGGGGGCTGCGGCCACCCTGCGAGACTCGGCCAAACCGCACGGGTTGCTCACCATGACCGGCAGTTGGCCGAGCGAGGGCCGGGGCGGTCAGCAGAATCCGCTGCCGAGCCTGTTTATCACCCACGAGCACTACAGCATGCTCTACCGGCTGGCGTCCGCGAAGGACGGCCCACGGCCGAAGGTGGAACTGGAAGTTAGCAACAAATTCATCCCTGGCCCGGTGACTGTCTACAACACGGTCGGCGAGATCACCGGGAGCGAGAAGCCGGACGAATTCGTGGTCGTCGGGGCGCACCTCGACTCCTGGGACCTGGGTACCGGGGCGACGGACAACGGCACCGGCAGTTGCATTGTCCTCGAAGTGGCGAGAGTGCTCGGGGCGCTGGCCAAGGCGGGCATCCGGCCCAAGCGCACCATCCGCTTCGTGCTGTTCACCGGCGAGGAACAGGGCCTGCATGGGTCGAAGCAGTACGTCAAACGACACGAAGCAGAGATGCCGAAGACCTCCGCAGCACTCGTCCACGACACCGGAACCGGGTTCGTGAAGGGATTTGGTCTTCAGGGGCGGGAGGCGGTGAAGAAGATCCTCGACCCCGAACTCGAGACGCTCAAGACTGTGTCGGGCTGGAGCGGCCTGACCCTCCGCGGCATCGGCGGCACCGACCACCTCTCGTTCGACTCCGCCAAAGTGCCTGGATTCGCCTGCGACCAGGACCCCGATGAGTACTACCTCACGCACCACACTCAATCGGATACGCTCGAGCATGCCAAGGAGCCGAACCTCATTCAGGGAGCGCAGGTAATCGCCGTGACGGCCATGCGGATCGCCAACCTGCCCGACCTGCTCCCCAGGGAACGGCCCGCCACTCCTTCACGTGGTGGTCGTACCGAGGAACCCAAGCCGGCCGACCCCAAGAAGGAAGAGAAAAAGGACGACAAGCCGGGTGAACAGAAGAAAGCCGACGACAAGACCGAACCGAAGAAGGAGAAGAAGGACGACAAAAATTAACCAAGTCGACAATCGTGTGGCCGTCCGGTGGTACAGAGGACCACCGGGCGGCCATTTTCGTGTCGTAGGATGATGCATTCCCTCTCTGAGGACAACCGCGTGCCCCCGCGGAAAACACTGCTGCTGACCGAAATCTTTCCGCCCACCGTCGGCGGATCGGGCCGCCTGTTCTGGGAGATCGTCTCGCGGCTGCCACCCGAGCAGTACCTCGTGGCTGCAGGCGATTCACCATCCGCTGCAGAGTTCGACCGCACGCACTCGCACAAGGTCTTCCGCCTCCCCATGACCCTCGGCGACCGCGGGCTACGGAAACCGGCCAGCCTGCGATATTACCTCCGCACAGCATGGCGGGTGCGGAGGCTCATTCGCCGGCACAAGATCGACTTCCTCTTGTGTGGTCGGAATCTGCCCGAAGGGTTCATCGGGTATCTGGTCAACCGCCTGTGCGGGGTGCCGTTCGCCTTTTTCAGTCACGGCGAGGACATCGGTGTCAGCCGTGGCAGCCGGGAGATGACATGGATGACCCGGCGGGTGATGGCCCGCGCGACGGCGGCGATTGCCAGTAGTTTCAACACACGGCGGATGTTTGTGAACGACTGGGGATACCCGGCGGAGAAGGTCCGCGTGATTCAGCCTGGGGTCGATACCGTTCGATTCATCCCCGTTCCAGCCGACGAGCAGTTTCGGGCCGAAATGGGCTGGGTCGGGCGGCGAGTGCTGCTCACCGTCGGCCGGTTACAGAAGCGGAAGGGACACGACACTGTCATCCGCGCTTTGGCGGCGGTGCAGGTCAAGGTGCCGGGCGTGCTCTACGCGGTTGTGGGTACCGGCGACGAAGACGCCAACCTGCGGCGGCTGGCGGCCGATTGTGGGGTGGCCGACGCGGTACAGTTTCTCGGCGGGCTGTCAGACGACGCGATGACGAAATGCTATCAGCAGTGCGACCTGTTCGTGCTTGCCAACCGCACCATCGGGGTCGGCGACATCGAGGGGTTTGGCATGGTGCTGCTCGAAGCTCAGGCGTGTGGTAAGCCGGTGGTGGCGGGGGCGAGCGGTGGGACGGCTGAAACGATGCGGGTGCCCGACACGGGGCGGGTGGTGAACTGCGACGCACCGGAACCCCTCGCCGGAGTGCTGGCTGACCTGCTGGCCGACCCGGTTGAACTGGCGGCGATGGGACGCCGCGGGAGGGCATGGGTCGAGGAAGAGTTCGACTGGCCGAAGGTGGCCGCACGGGCGGCGGAGGTGTTTGAGGGCCTCTGATTCGTCAGGCCGCGGAGGTCTTGGCGTCGTCGGCTGACTGGGGGGTTGGGTCCGCCCCCTTCACCTCAGCAGTTTCAGTCGTCGGCAGAGTCGCGGAACGCGGCCGACGTTCGCGGATCATCAGGTAGGCGGTCGGCCCGAGCACCAGGACCGTGCCCACCAGTTGCCAGACGTTGAATGACCGCCCGCCGACCACCCCCTCCCACAGCATCACCATCACCACCTGCGATAACCCGACGACGGACACCTTCGTCGCTTGCCCGCCGCGGAACGCCTTGGTCAGGAAGATCTGCCCAACGGTGGCCGTGCAGCCCACCGAGAGCAACTTGACCCAGGTGAGCAGATCGGGCGGTAGCAACGGCTTCGGGGTTTCCCCCTCTCGTACTGCTGGGAGCAAGAAGGTCGCTGAGCAGAAGGCCACGCTCACCCACGAGAAGTGAACCACCACGCCCAGCGAACTGACACCCTTCACCCGGTTCAGGCCCATCATGGCAACCGCGGTGAACGCCGAGGCGACGATGGCCGAGAGGTGGGCCGGCTGGAGGTTGGAGACATCAAACTGGTTGCACACCGCCACCCCAGCGACCGCCGCCAGCACCGCTGCCAGCACCCCGAGCGTCGGGCGTTCGCCGAACGCCGGCCACGACAGCAACGCCACCCACACCGGGAACGAGTTGGTCATCACCAACACGTCTGATCCTGGGAGGTGGGTGAGGGCGTAGAAGCTGGTGACCATGCTCAGGCTGCCAGCCACGCTCCGCAGCCACAGGATGGGCGTGCCGGTGGTGAGCTTGGCCCCGGTGCCGACGGCCAGTACGGTGGCAAACACGGCGGCGATGAACGCCCGGAAGACGGCGACTGTCTGCCACGCGACGTGCTGATTGGCCAGCCCGATGAGGACCACCATCGCGGCGAACCACCCGCACCCGCAGAGCATCCAAACGTAAGGTTTCAGCCCGGAGGTTTGCATCCGTTCAGGATAGAACCCCGCCGAGCCGCGACCGCTACAATGCTGCCACCCGCCCCCGAGGCCACCTCCCATGCGCCGATTACTCGCACTGTCTGTATTCACCGCGTTCACCCTTCCCGCCCTTGCCGACGACAAGCCCGGCCCGGTCAAGTTCAGTGGTCTGTCCGGCGAGCCGCCAGCTACGTGGAAGGCGGAGAAGCCGGCCAACCTACTGCGGTCGCATCAGTTCAAGCTGCCCAGCGACGACAAAACCTACGCCGACGCCGAACTCACCGTGTCGCCCAAGTCGTCCGACGACGTGACCAAGAACTTTGACAAGTGGAAGACCCAGTTCACCCCGCCGGACGGCAAAAAGGTGGAGGATGTGACCAAGACCAGTTCCTTCGAGGTGAGCGGAGTGAAGGTGCATGTGCTCGACGTCAGCGGCACCTGGAAGTACAAGGAGCGGCCGTTCGATCCGAAGTCGAAGGAGGAGATTAAGCCGGAATACCGGGCGGTGTGGGTGATCGTGGTCGGCAAGGACGACACGACGCACCTCCGGTTGAGCGGCCCGCAGGCGGTGGTCGGCAAGCACTACGCCGAATTCGAGAAGTGGCTGAAGGGGCTGAAGTAGGTACAACCACAGGGCACCGGCCTCGGCGAGGCCGGATCTACCATCCGGAGACGACGATGCGCCTGGCCCACAATGTGTTCTTCAAACTGAAAGACGCCTCCCCGGCGAAGGTCGACGAACTGGTGGCGGCCTGCCACAAGTATCTGAACGTGCAGCCCGGCATCGTCTTCTTCGCGGCCGGCAAACTGTGCGACGACCTCACCCGCCCCGTGAACGACCTGAACTGGCATGTCGGCCTGCACCTTGTGTTCGATGGCAAGGCCAGCCATGACGCCTACCAGGATGATCCCACCCACAAGCGGTTTATCGAGGAGATGAAGCCGAACTGGGAAGGCGTGCGGGTGTTCGACAGCTACGTGTGAGGTGCGGCTCGGACGGGCCGAGTCGATAACGATCGCGGCCCGTTCAACGGATCACTTGCCCTTCAGCCCACCAAGCCACTCGACGACCACCCCGGCCACCTCGGCCATCTGCTTTGGCGCGATCTTGTCCGGGGTGTCGGAGAGTTTGTGCCAGTGGGCGTAGTCGAAGTCGATCACATCGACCGCCGGGATACCCACCTCCAGCAACGCGACGTGATCGTCGAGTACTGCCGTCCCACGGTCGAACCCCCGTTGGTAGACGAACGACTTCGCCTTGCGCCTCTCGGCGATCCCCCACAGAGTGTTCACCAGATCCTTCGCCCCCAGCCAGGAGTGGTCCTCGACCTTGAGCCTCGCCCCATCGTGGAAGCAGAGGTCAAACAGCACGGCGGCGGTGTAGGTGTATGGGCGGGTTTTGGCGGCCTTCTTGTACTCGGCAGCGAAGTGCTTCGAGCCGAAGAAGTAGTCGTCGTCGTACCCGAACACGTATTCTTCGCCGTCGAAGATGACGAAGTCGACCCCCACGGTGGTCGAGAGATTGTTCATATGCCGGGCCAGTTCCATCAGAAACGCCACCCCGGATGTGCCGTCGTTGGCGCTCACGAAGGGTTTGTCCCAGTTGAGTTTGTTCGCTTCCTGGTCAGCCTTCGGGCGGGTGTCGTAGTGGCAGCAGAGGATCACTCGCTCCTTGCGGTCGGGGAACCACGACACGACCAGGTTGGTCATGCCGACCGGCTTGCGCCCCTTCTGCGTCGCCTGGAATTCCTGCCTGGCTACTTTCCCGCCGTGCCCTTCGAAGTGCTTCACCAAGAGTTCGATTTGCTTCTTCATCCCGTCCGACCCGCTGATGCGGGGGCCGATGTCGCACAGATCCTTCACGTACTTGGCCGCCTTCTCACCGTCGAAGCCCACGGCCTTGACCTCCGGTTTCTTGTCTCCGCCACGATCCTCAGCGAACTGGGTCCGCTTTGGTTCGTCCTTGGCGGTAGGTTTGCCCGCGGCGAACGTTTCCCGCTTCGATTTCTCGTCGCCGACCGATTCGGTCGGCCCGCACCCGGCCAGCACGACGGCTGCCCACGCCCACCCGATGACCCGCTGCATGGTTGCCTCCGGCTCCGGAAATCGAACCGTGGGATTGTAAACCGGGCAGCCGACCCGGCGATAGGGGAAGTGGCGGTGGCAAACGTCTACAATCCCGGTGCTGCTCCCGAGGTTTTGCCGTGATTCAGATTGCGTTCCGCGTGGTACTCGCCCTGGTGTGGCTGACCGTCGGTGTGGGGTTCCTGTTCCGTGCTCTGCTCCCGCAGGGGGTGTTCGAGGGGCGAGACGGGCTGACCCTGAACCTGTTCGGGATGATCGCTCTGGTGCTGGCCGGGTACAACGTGATGCGGTTGGTGGCGGTCGTGCGGCGGCGGCAGGCGCTGGCACGGCTGGAAGCGAACCCGCTCGCCCGGCCGACGGCCCGGCCGCGGGAGTACATCCCCGAACTGGACTTCACCAAACCAGACCCGACGAAGTCGGACGAAACGAAATAGTCGGCCGCGATTCGGCGGGTAGCCGACTCACTTCTTGTCGTCCTTCACCACGGTCTGTGGGCGGTAGTACTCGGCATAGCCGAGGAACATCTCCTCGAAGGTCTGATCGCCCCACTTCACCCGTTTGGCTGGGTCGGGGTTGGCTGGGTTCTTGTCGCTGTTGTCGTACCACGCCCGGTAGCGGATGACGCTACCCGCCTTGAGTGTCACCGGTTCGGCCAGTTCATAGCGGAGTTGCCAGTTGAAGTCGTACTGCGGCACGTCGAGCAGCACCTTCGTCTCGATCTGTTTCGTCTTCGGGTCGGTCACGTCGCATTCATACCGGGCCGCCTTGCCCCGGACGTGCATGTGTGGGCTGAACGCGGTCAGCACCACGTCGAACGGCAGCCGCAACTCGACGCTCTCCGCGTGGTTGTCGGCCCCCGGCGGGATGCTAATCCGCGGATCGGTGAGGGGGAACACCTTCACCTCGTGCCTCGGGGCTGGGCCGAACTTAAACCCCACCTTGACCTGGTCTTCCGTGGCCGTGCCGTTCGGCGTGTAGTGGATCTGAAACCGGATGCGGGCACCTTTTGGCAGCTTGCGGGCAAATCCCTCGGGCAGCACCTGTCGGCTGTTCCCTGGCACGTAGGCCGCGTAGTACCCCTGACCTTCGCCCCGCTGTGGCAGGTCGATCTCGCCGGGCTTCTTCGGAGGTAGGGCGAACACCAGCACATGGTGAACGACCGCCCGAGCCGTCGGGATGATTTCCGCCGCCGTGACCCACTTCTCTTCCGTCAGTTTGGTGTCCACGATCACGTTCTGATACTTCATTACCCCAGTGGCCGACACCTTGATCGGTTCAGGGATCTGCACGACGAGATCGGGTTTTCCGATCGTCCAGTCGCCATCGGCGAAGGTGCGGGCGAGCGGAGCGTCGGCCTTGTCTCCCTCCGGGCACCCGTCGGCGATCCACGCGAGCAGTCGAGCCTTGTCCTCGGCCGGCAGGCTGCGGTCGTTCTTGAAAGTGCGGTGTTCGCCCGGTTTGTCGCCGAAGGCGTTCCACACCGGCATTCGCCCATCGGCCACGACTTTCTTCACCATCCCCTTGTGGGCTTTCACATCGTCGAGTGTTTCGAGGGTGAACGGCCCAACCCCGCCTGTGCGGTGGCATTCCTGGCAGTTCTGCTGGATCAGGCGGCTGGCGAAGTTGTGGTACGTCGGCTTTGCCTCGGGCACCTTAACTTCGGCCAGGTCGAGGGCACAACCGGGCGCCGTGGTGGCCGGGATGGCCGGTTCCCGGCCCGCCAGCACGGCATCGAGAGCCGCCCGGGCGAAGGTGTGCTTCGGTGCTTCCTTGCTGTACCCCAGGCCGTACTGGTCGTCGATTGCTCCGCGGTACTTGACGGTGCGAGCGGGGTCGAGCACGAACACATCGGTGGTACTGGCGGCTCCGAGGTGCTTGCACAGGGTGCCGTCGGCGTCGTGTAGAAGCGCTGCGGTCAGACCGGCGTTGGCCGCCAGTTTCTTTAATTCCTCCGGTTTGTCGGTCTTCACTGCATCGATGACCACGAACCCCACGCCCTTCGCCGCATATTCCTTCTCGAGTGCCGCCAACGTGGGAAGATACTTCTTGCTCAGCGGGCAGGTGACGCTGGTGACGGCCACGACCCCGGCCTTCTTCCCCTTCAATGCGTCGGACAACTTGAACGCCGCCCCATCGACCGTGGTGGCTGTCAGGTCCGGGGCGAGGCGGCCGACGCCGGCGTGGGCGGCCGGTTGCGGTTTGGGGGCCTCGGTGCTGTCTGCGGCCAGGGCCAGTGTGGTGAGCCATCCGGCGGCGGCGAGCGAGGCGATGAATCGCGGGGGCATTGGTGTTCTCTTGGCGAAGGGCACCAGGCGGACAACCCAGGAGGTCAGGAGGTATTACATCACAAGCGAGGGATCGGTTTCAAGAAGACGCCACCCTCGTAGTCCGTCCACAATAGACGGGCTACGAGGGTGGCGGGGGTGGCAGTCGCGATAGCGGTCACTTTCCATCGTCGTCTTCGATCACCTCACCGCCGTTGATGGTGATCAGAGCGCTGAGCTTCTCCCCGCTGTGTTTTTTCACGTCGAGCGTCCGCACCGAGCCATCGAGCATCAGTGCCACGGCCTTGCCTGTTTTGGGGTTGCCGATCTTGGGTAACTTCATCGCATCAAACACGGGGCTTTCCGGCTTCATCCAGTGGGTTGCTTCCGGCATTTCCAGCACTGCGAGGGTGTTCGATGTGCCGTCGGTCACTTCAGCAAAGCTGACGTTGTGTGTATCGACCTGCCAGGGGTCGTCCTTGCCCAACCAGTTCGTCGTGTGGAACGCCTGGAGGTATGTTTCGTGCTGTTCCTTGGTCGGGCGTGCCGGAACCTTGAACACGTCCGGCATTTCGGCCCAGAGTTTCTTGTTCACCGGGTCGTCCCACGCCTTGGCCAGGTCGATCTTGCGGTAGAGGTCGTCGGCCTCCAGGTATGGGAGCAAGTGAACCCGCCAGCTCAGCAAGACCTTTCCCTCCCCGTCGGTGATGTCTCGCGGCAGGTGGCCGTTGACATCGTGATAGGTGTGGAGGGCCAAGCCGATCTGCTTGAGGTTGTTCGCCAGTCGCATCCGGTCGGCCGCTTCTGCGATCCGGGCCGGCAGTGTCAGGAGTGTGGCCTTCAATTCGGCGGTCACGTCGGTGGTGGCGGACGCGGTGATGGTCTTGCCGTCCTGGGCCACCTTCGCCCCCTTCAGCCCACCGAGGGCCAGGTCGAACAGCGGCAACCAGTCCTTCTCGGCCGGGTCGGCGGCCGTTTCCTTGCGGAGGTTGGTCACCAGTTCCTTCAGGTCGCCAATCCCGCGACGAACCACCGGCTCGGCTTTCTTGGCCGACTCAGAGGTGGGGAAGTGGGCGGTGAGAGAGAAACGCAGCGCCGGGCCGACATCGAGGGTGGCGACCGCTCGGTTCAACTCGAAGAGCGGCTCGAACGGGGTGAACTCATCTTCCACCTTCGGTTCGCCTGGGCCGTTGGGTTGGCCGGGCGGGGGCACGGGCGGTTTGCACAGTGGCACCAACTCTTCGACCACGACATCCCCGCCGAGTCGGAGAAGCTCGATCTGCCGCCGCAACCCCTTACCCGACACGCCGAACACGACATCATGCTGACCGGCCAGAGCGAGCGCCTCGGCGAGCGTGCCGTCGCCTTTCTTCCGCAACAGGCCGGCGACGAAGGCGGGGCCACACGCGGCGACGGGGAGGACGGCCGCGGTGGTGTCGTCAATCGGCACCAGCACAGTCTCACCGTAGGTGCCGCAGTAGTAAATGGGGGCGTTCAGATCGAGTTCTTTCGGCTTGGCGTTGGCCGGCTTGGCCGGGGTCAGCGGTTCGATTGCTGGCACCGCCTGTGGCGGGATCACGTTGCCGAGGTTCTGATTGCCGGCGAACCCCAGCATGCCGCCAGGCCCGAACCCGAAGTGGCCGAACACGCCACCTTTCGGCTCATCACTCGCCTTCCACGCCCGCAGGAATTTCGCTTTGTCGATCGGCTTGCGGGTCGACACGATCACGGCCGGACTGGCGGTCGCGTCGTAGGTGTTCCCTTCGGGCCAGAAGAAGGTGATGCGGTCGAGGTTGTCGATGCTGATGCCGAAGTCGGCATCCAACCGCTTGAGTACGTCTTTGTCGCCTTTGAGGAGTGCCTCACGGAGGGGCTGAAGGGCGTCGCCGTCGAACAGTTTGGCGGCGTTCACGCTCAGCACTGCCAGGCCTTCGACCGGCACCAACTCAACGGCTGGAGCCTTCTTCGCGGGCTGGGCGGCCAGAGGCCGGGCCGGGCGAATCAACCCGACAGCAGCGACGGCGAACACGACCAGGGTCAGTCCGAGTGACCAACGGACGAGCGACCGCATGATACGGCTCCGCGAGGACGTCCGACCGGGCACGTCGGATCGGGTGGGTTGGAGTTCCATGATAGCGGTGAAACCGCGATACCAATACGACGCCGGTCGCGAGAAATTCGTTTGGGCGGAGGTGTACAGCCTCGCCCAACAAGACCCGCCGGCACCGTATCAGAGTGAGGAATGACCCACGGAAACGCCAGAAAATGACCAGGGAGGGGGCAACGCAAATGGTGGCCATCTCGACCATGCTGGCCCGCGTAGACCATCGCGACAGACTTTTTCCACGGCGCCCCGCTTGCCGCCGCCGGTGGAACTGCTAATGTGTTCCAATCCAACACAGTGGAAACGTCTTCACACTGACATGGTGCGACGCGGCGGAAACGCCGCCCCACGGCCGGCCCGGAGGAGGGTCCTCTAGGCGGCTCGCGAGTCCCGACGACCCAGGAACACGACTGGCATGGCCACCACGAAGGAACAGAAAGCAGGTCTGATCAACCAGTTCAAGCGGGCGGAGCAGGACACCGGCTCCCCCGAAGTGCAGATCGCACTGCTCACCAGTCGGATCAACTACCTGACCGAGCACATGCGGACGCACAAGAAGGACTTCTCCAGCCGCCGGGGGCTGTTGAAGTTGGTCAGCCAGCGGGCCGGGTTGCTGCAATATCTGCGGCAGACCGACCGCGCGAAGTACCTCGAAGTGATCGCCAAGTTGGGCCTGCGGAAGTAACCCTGTCGGGAAGTTTGGAGTTCCGAGTACCTGCTTCCAAGTTGAAGACAAAAGACTGCTCTCAACTTGGAAGCAGGCACTCGGAACTCCAAACTGAGTAGCTCGCACCCTGTCGCATTCACCGCGAAAGGGTCGCACAAGTGCCTCATACCCGCGTCGAACGCCCATTCGGGTCGTCCGTTCTCGTCCTCGAAACCGGCAAGCTGGCCAAGCAAGCCCACGGGGCAGTTCTCGTCTCACTCGGCGACACGGCCGTCCTGACTGCCGCCACCGGTGGAAACCCTATCCCCGGTCGCGATTTCTTCCCCCTCCAGGTGGAATACCGCGAACGTACCTACGCGGCTGGTAAGTTCCCCGGCGGGTTCATCAAGCGTGAAACTCGCCCCAGCACCAAAGAAACACTCACATCGCGATTCATCGATCGCCCCATCCGCCCGCTCTTCCCTCTCGGCTACACCAACGAAGTCCAAATCATGGCTACGGTCATGCAGGCGGACAAGGAAAACGACCCGGACATCCTCGGCATCATTGGTGCGAGTGCGGCACTGCACGTCTCGCCAATTCCCTTCCTCAAGCCCATCGGTGCGGTGCGAGTCGGGCGGGTGAATGAGCAGTTCGTACTGATGCCGACTCACCAGCAGATGGAGGAGAGCGACCTCGACCTGGTGGTGGCCGCCACCCGCGAAGCGATCGTCATGATCGAAGGGTTCGCCCGCGAACTCCCCGAAGACGTCGTCACCGCCGGCCTCACCTTCGCCTTCCAGAGTTGCCAGACGGTCATCGACGCCATCGACGACCTCCGCGACAAGGCCGGCCTGGGCAAGAAGGAACTTCCCCCGCCGCCGCCTGAGAACCCGCTGGTCGCCGAACTGAAAGCCAAGATCGGAGCGGAGTTCAAGAAGCGATATCTGACCGAGGGCAAGCTCGCCCGCTACGCCGCCCTGAACGAACTGAAGGACCAGACCAAGAAAGAGTACTTCCCCGATGGGGCAACCGAGACGAAGTACACCCCCGAACAGTTCAGCAACGCCTTCAGCACGCTCCGGGAAAAGATCTTCCAGGAGATCACCATGACCGGCACGCGGATCGACGGCCGCGGGCTGGACGAGATCCGCAACCTCGGTTGTGAAGTTCAGGTATTCCCCCGCACGCACGGGTCGGCCTTGTTCCAACGGGGGGAGACGCAGGCGGTGGTGATCGCCACTCTCGGCACCGGCCAGGACGAGCAGAAGGTGGACGGCCTGCAGGACGAGTACGCAAAGAAGTTCTTCCTCGACTACAACTTCCCCCCCTTCAGCGTCGGCGAGTGCAAGCCGATCCGTGCCCCTGGCCGGCGTGAGATCGGCCACGGCATGCTTGCCGAACGTAGCCTGAAGGCGGTTCTCCCGCCCGTCAACAAGTTCCCGTATACCGTGCGGCTGGTGTCAGAAATTCTGGAGAGCAACGGCAGCAGCAGCATGGCCAGCGTGTGCGGCGGAACCCTCGCCCTGATGGACGCCGGCGTGCCTATCAAGCGGCCGGTGGCCGGCATCAGTATCGGGCTGGTGACGCAGGGCGAAGAGTACGTCCTGATGACCGACATCCAGGGCGACGAAGACCACTACGGCGATATGGACTTCAAGGTGGCCGGCACCCAGAAAGGTGTGTGCGGCATCCAACTCGACATCAAGATCGATGGGGTGACCGAGGACATCCTGAAAGACGCTCTCGAGCAGGCCCGCACCGCCCGCATCAAGATCTTGAAGGAGATGCTCAAGGCGCTCATTCAGCCCCGCGGCGACATTGCCGCTACCGCCCCGCGGTTGTTCCAGATCAAGATCAGCCCGGAGAAAATCGGCTTGCTCATCGGGCCGGGCGGGAAAACGATCCGGGCCATCCAGGAAGAAACGGGCGCCAAGCTCGATGTGGAAGACGACGGCACGGTCACCATCGCCGCCAACGATATGGACGCCGGCAACGCCGCCCGCGGTAAGGTCGAGGCCCTGTGCGCGGAGATTCGCGTCGGCACCATCTACGAAGGGAAGGTCACGAGCATCAAGGACTTCGGCGCGTTCATCGAGATCAGCCCCGGCCGCGATGGGCTGTGCCACGTCAGCGAACTTGATAATGGGTACGTCCAGCACCCCTCCGACGTGGTGAAGGTGGGCGATCGAGTGACGGTGAAGGTGATCTCAATCGACGACCAGGATCGCGTCAAGCTGAGCCGCAAGGCACTCATGCCGCCGAAGCCAGACGGCGAGGGTGGCAACGGTGGCGGTGGTGAATTCCGTGGCCCACCGAGGGAGCCTCGTGGGGAAGGCCGGGGCGAGGGCCGAGGCGAGTATCGCGGAGGCGGTCGCCGCGACCGCCGCGAAGGCTGATCGAACTGACCCCGGACGGCCAAAAGCGATGCGGTCCGCGGGAGCGGCTGGTGTGTGAAGCACCAACCCGCTCCCGTGGGCCGCATCTCCTTATTGGGGAGCTTTCACGCCGTATTCCGCCGCACAGTCCGCCAGGAGTTTCCAAGTCCCGTCCGGGATGGCGATTCCATTCTTGCTGCGTTCGGCCTTGCACTTCCGCTCCGGGTCGCCGGGTAGGGTGATCGTCTTGCCCTCTGCGGTCGGGCAACCTCGCACGTATTCGCTCAGCCCAGTCGTTTGCGACAAGAAGTGATCGGTGCCGCCGAACGCAGCCGGGTCGAACAGGGTGAACACGACTGTATTGCCGATGCCGGCGAGCGGGTCGGCGGGGTTACTACATCGGCCACCACTGAGCCCACCGCAGAGCATGTCGAGCAGCAAACCCAGTCCAAAGCCTTTGTACATCTGTTCTCCACCGAACGGCACAATGCTGCCCCTTGGCTCGGCATAGAGCACACCGGGTTCGGTCGTCGGTCGGCCTTCATGGTCGATCAGCCAGCCGGGTGGAGTCGGCTCCTTTTTCTGGAAGTGGACCCGCACCTTGCCTTCGGCCGCCGCACTGGTGCCGAAGTCCAGGATCGCCGGGTCGCCGTTCGTCGGGCAGCCGAAGCAGATCGGATTGGTGCTGATGCGGCCTTCCTTCCCACCGGGCGGTGCTACTCGCCGGCCGGCTCCGTGCGAGTTCACCGCTGCGAAGAACGCCAGCTTTTCGGCCGCGGCCGCTTCTGCGTACTCCCCCAACCGGCCGATGTGCCCGCATTGCCGCAGCGTCCCACTGGCCACGCCGAGCGACTTCGCCTTCGGTAGCAACTTGGCAAACAACCGGTACGCCTGAACCTGGCCCAACCCCCAGCCGCCGTCGGCCGCCACCACGGCCGGAGTTTCGTTCAATACGGTGAATGGAGCGTCGGCCTTGTACTGTCCGGACTTCAGGAACCCGACATACTGCGGAGCACGCATGACTCCGTGTGAGTCGTGCCCACAGAGGTTGGCATCAACGAGGCTATTCGCTACCAGCGCAGCGGAGTCGTCCGGCACCCCCGCCGCCACAAACAGGGAGCGGACGAACTCGGCAAGCGGGGCGGGTGCGAGGGTGGGCATCGGTGTGTTTCCTGGCGAGCGGGCTGGTAGTGTAGAAAAACCCGCTCGCTCACGCGGGCCGCTCGCCAGGAGAACGCATGTCCTTTACTGTCCGTACCGAAGCCGTGGCCGCCGCCGGCACGCCCGACACTGCCTACATCCTCGCCAACACCGCCGACACAGTTCGCGCCGAGGTATGGCCGGGGTTTGGCTTCAATTGCTTGAGGTGGCAGGTTCGCCAGCCGGATGGCAGTTGGGGTCGCCTGCTCTACACCAGCCCGGACTGGGAGACGAACCCCGTCCCCACCCGTAGTGGCCACCCGGTGTTGTTCCCGTTCCCAAACCGGCTGGCACAGGGCCGGTTCACCTTCGAGGGGAAGGAGTACCAACTCCCGCGAAACGAAAGCACCGGTATGCACGCCATTCACGGGTTCACCCCGCGGAACCGCTGGCGGGTGGTTGGCGCTGGCGGAGAGAGGAACCACGCCTACGTCACCGGCCAGTTTCGGCTCTCGCAGGACTTACCGTCGGCCGTCGGGCTGTGGCCTGGGGATTTCGTCATGACCCTCACCTACGAACTGCACCCGACTGCCCTGGTGGTCGAGTGTCTGGTCGAGAACCCCGGCCCTGGCTCGCTCCCGTTCGGCCTGGGATACCACGGGTACTTCGCCATCCCAGACGTACCCGACGCCACCGCCGACGAGATGGTGCTGACCGCCCCAACGGGGGAATTGTGGCCGGCAGACGCCGGCATCCCGACGGGGGAGCGTCGTCCTGTGCCGGCCGAATTCGACTTTCGCACGGCGCGGTCGATCGGCCCCACACACCTCGACACGCTCTACTCAACGGCGAGCAAATTCCCCACCGTCTGCCGGTTGTCGCACCCGCGCTCGGCGGGGGTGCTTCACATCACCTCGCCGGCCGACTTCCGTGAATTGGTACTGTTTACTCCCGCGCACCGGAAAGCCGTGGCGATCGAGCCGTACACCTGCGCGTCGAACGCGGCGAACCTGCCGGACGGCGGGTGGCGGATACTTCCTCCGGGGGGCACCTGGGCGGCGGGGGTGCGGTACGACTGGAGTGGTTTGCGTTCGTAGCCGGAGCGAACTAGGTTGTTTTGACCGACCGACCAGGTCGGTTTTGCCCGCACCGAGAGTTTGAGGCCAGGACCGATGCCACTCTTCGGGCCGTCCCAGAAGCGGCCGCCCTCGACCCCGGTGCCCACGCCTGCTCCGCGCGGCCCGGCCGATCGTTACCTCGGTCAACGGTTTTTGGGCCGGTATACGGTGAGTCGGTTCCTGGGGGAGGGGAGCAATGCGCATGTGTTCCTGGCGACCGACCCCGATCGCCGGTCGGTCGTGGTGAAGCGGATCAAGGAGGAAGCGGCGAGTAGCCCGCGGTTCCGCCAGTTTTTCGCCGCCGAAGTGAAAAGCATGCGGCGGTTCAAGCATCCGTATGTCGTGCGTCTGATCGATGCCTCGCTCGACGACCCGCTCGGCCCGTGCCTGGTGCTCGACTACATCCTCGGCACCACCCTGGAAGGCGTACTCGAACGCGAGAAGACGATGGCCCCAGACCGGGTGGGGCGTTTCCTCGGCCCACTCGCTCACGCACTCTACGCGGCTCAACTGGCCGGCATTGCCCACCGCGATCTGAAACCTGCTAACCTGATGGTGACCGACTACCGCACCGACCGCGAGAGCGTGCGGGTGATGGACTTCGGATTCGCGGGCTTCACCACCAAACCGCACATCCAGTTGTCCGAATTGACGGGTCGCGGACAGATTGCAGCGTGTGGCACCCCGGCCTATGTCAGCCCGGAGATGGTCCGCGGAGACAGCACCGACGCCCGGGCCGACATCTACAGCGTCGGCGTCATGCTGTTTGAAATGTTGACCGGACGCTTGCCCTTTGAGCAGCAGAACCTGCAAGACCTTCTCGAATCGCATGTCCGCACCCCGCCACCACGGTTCCACCGCATCGGGTACGAACACATTTCCCCTGCTGTTGAGGGGGTCGTTCAGATCGCTCTATCCAAGTACCCGAGCGAACGGCACCAGTCGATGAAGGAACTGTGTGAGCAGTTCAGCAAGGCGGTCGGCTGGGACGTATGGGAGATGACGGCCCCGGCCGGCTACAGTTACGATGCGACACCGGTGGAAGAAGCCATCGATCTGGTGCCGGTCGGTTCAGCCGAGGCGGCCGATCCGGCCCTCGACCCATACATCCTGTCGGATCGGTTCGAGGCCACTCTGCCGGAGAAACTGGCGGCGATCAAACTCCGCGGCTTTATCGAGGACGCCCGCGGGGAGGTGGTCGAGAGTGAACCGGGGCTGATTCGGGTCCGTGTGGAGACGCCCACCGGTGGTGCGGACGGTCCGAGGAGCGGTAGCCGTGTGATCGCATTTCTGAGCGGGGTGATGCGTACAAGCGGGGTCGCCAAGGGGAGTGAGCCAATCGAGATCGAATTGCGAATGCAGAAACTCGACCAGAACAAGGTCGCGGTGCAGGTGGCTTTCCGGCCGGTTCGGCCCTACTTGCCGACCGACCCCGAGCACTGGGCCGGTCGCTGCGAGGCCTACTACAGCCATCTCCGTAAGTTCATCATGCCAGAAGGGTGATGGTGGACCTGGCCTCCCGGTCACTTCCCAGCCACCTGGACAACGCAGTCGAGATGGTACCGTGCATGGCCGAAGGGGTGGTCACGGGGAAGAGATCAGCCAACTTCGTCCGCTCGTCTTGGTGGCCTTCACTTTGACGACCGTTCCTCCAG
Source organism: Fimbriiglobus sp. (assembly GCA_025459365.1). GTDB lineage: Bacteria > Planctomycetota > Planctomycetia > Gemmatales > Gemmataceae > JALHQU01. The sequence continues at coordinate 106 of JALOQR010000021.1, read as the reverse complement.
TCAACGCCTTCTTGATTGTCTCCACCTTGTCGGCGGCCTCGTTGCCCGAGGGTTGGTAAGTCAGCGCACACCCCGCGAGTAGGAACAGGGCGAGGGAAGAGATTGG
>JALOQR010000020.1 GCA_025459365.1 Fimbriiglobus sp. | reverse complement strand
CCGCAGCTAGACGGAAAGACCCCGTGAACCTTAACTGCAGCTTGGTATTGGGTTTAGACCCAACATGCGTAGTGTAGGTGGGAGGCATTGAACCGGGCGTTTCGGCGCCTGGGGAGCCGTCGATGAAACACCACCCTTGTTGTGTTTGAATTCTAACCCCGTCCCGTGAATCCGGGCGGCGGACAGTGCTAAGTGGGCAGTTTGATTGGGGCGATCTCCTCCTAAAAGGTAACGGAGGAGTGCAAAGGTACCCTCAGCCCGGTTGGAGGTTTGGCACCTCGATGTCGGCTCATCACATCCTGGGGGTGGAGAAGCTCCCAAGGGTTCGGCTGTTCGCCGATGAAAGTGGTACGTGAGCTGGGTTCAGACCGTCGTGAGACAGGTCGGTCCCTATCTGCTGTGGGCGGAGGAAACTTGAGGGGCTTTCTCCCTAGTACGAGAGGACTGGGAGGGACGCACCGCTGGTGTACCAGTTATGGCGCTAGCCGTACCGCTGGGTAGCCACGTGCGGAATGGATAAACGCTGAAAGCATATAAGCGTGAAACTTCCCCCAAGATCAGGTTTCCCTACAAGAAGACTCCTCGTAGACTACGAGGTCGATAGGCCGGGTGTGTAAGTGCAGTAATGCACTCAGCTAACCGGTACTAACAGTCGAGCGCTTGGCCACATTGTTCCCTTTCTCGGCCCGTGCCGAGAGGCCCTACTTCGTACCCTCCAAGTTGTCATTGATATATCAGGCAGCTTGCCGGTGATCACACCCAAGTGGAAACTCGCGTTCCCATCCCGAACACGCACGATAAGCACTTGGGGCCGATGGTAGTCCTTACAGGGCGAGAGTAGGTCATTGCCGGCTCTTTTAGTGACAAGCCCGTTTTGCCATTGGCAAAACGGGCTTGATTCTTTTTGCCTCTTCTGACTCACATATGCCACAGTTGGTTCCTACTGCACCTGTATCCTTCAACCTTTAGTTGCCACTTGTCGATATCTTTTCCTTGTCTAATCTAATTGTTTCCCTCCACTCTCACTCCTCTCGCCATGACTGCGTCCGATTCGTACAAGGCTGATCCGGTCGACTTCATCGAAGAACTTCGCCTTCGCCGCTGGGCACGCGAAAACTACGTCCCCTCGGCTGAGCGCAGCCCCACCTGGCATCCGATTATCCTCGAAGAGATGACCCGGAAGGATCGGGAGACCAGCGACACCCAGCTCGCCAGTTGACCGCACCTCCTGCGTCGTCCGCCAGTCGCGACGCATGGAGGCACACCGATGGGTTTCTTCAGTGGGCGGTTGACCTTCCTTCGCTTTAAGGTGGATGGTCCCGCCCCCGGTTTGTTTGGTGAAGACCACCTTGAGCGCCTTACCGCTTTTGCCGCTGGCCGTCAGCGCCTTGCATCTTCCGATGGCATTGAGGTCGGCTGGACTGCGACCGAACACGTTCTCGACACCGACTTCGACTTCGCCAAGAACATCATTAACGACACTTTACACTTTGACCTCCGTATTGACACCGAGCGTTTGCCCAACGACCTCATGAAGGCGTATTTCGCCGTTGAGCTGAAAGCACTCGCTGCCAACAACCCGACCGGTCGCCCATCCGCCCGTCAGAAGCGTGAGGCCCGTGAGGCTGCCCGCGAGCAACTCGAGAATGAGGCCAAAGATGGCCGCTACAAGCGTCGCAAGTGTGTGCCCGTCCTCTGGGACGCCAAGACCAACGAGGTGCTATTCGGCAGCACCTCGCTCACCCACGTCGATCGCCTCGTCGCTCTCTTTCAACAAACCTTTGGCTACGGCCTCGACCCAATCACGGCAGGTCGCCGGGCGTTTCAACTCGCCGACCTGCACCAGCGGACTCGTCAGGTGGACGACAGCGCCCCGTCCGCGTTCGTCCCCGGCGTCACCCCCGAAGACGTCGCCTGGATCGCCGACGACACCAGCCGTGACTTCCTCGGCAACGAGTTCCTCCTCTGGCTGTGGTACCAACTCGAAGGCCCGTCCGACGCTATCCCCCTGCTCGACAAGTCCGAGGCGGTGTGCATGCTCGCCCGCACGCTCACGCTGGAGTGCCCGCGGGGCCAGACCGGGCACGAGACGATCACACACGAAGGTCCGACCCGGCTGCCGGAGGCGAAGAAGGCGGTGCAGTCCGGAAAGCTGCCGCGGAAGGCGGGGCTGACGGTGGTGCGACACCAGGAGCAGTACGAACTGACGTTCCACGCCGAGACGCTCGGCATCGGCGGGGCGAAACTGCCGAACATGCCGGAGGACATCACCGACCCGCGGGCGCGGCTCGAGGAGCGGGCGACGCAGATCCGTCACCTAATCGAGACGCTGGACTTGCTCTATGACGCCTTCGGCCAGCAGCGGCTGAGCAAGGACTGGGGCGAGACGCTGCCCAAGATGCAAAAGTGGCTCACCCGCGAGGAACGCAAGGCAGCGTGATGGCACTCGGCCGTGCATCAGCCCTTGTTTCGCCCGAGTTCTCGCACCGGTAGTGCGAATGATTGCCGCTCTACCGGTGTCGACCACAGATCGGGTACGACTCCACTCGCCACCCGGCCCCCTTGCTGGGCGGCCGCCTACGTCACAAACCCGCGGTCTGTTCACGTCCAGCGCTGCATGCCTTGTTGCTTTCATCCAACGTGTTGGTCCGTTACTCTGAACGCACTGAGTATGGTGTGGTCCTCGCACTGCGAGAGGGGCTTGCATGGGGCTGATCCGCCTGGCGCTAAACAATACCTATGGTGTCATTGTGCTGGCGCTGTTCATCGCCATCCTCGGGGCCGTGGCGATTGTGTCGATCCCCGTCGACATCCTTCCCAGCTTCAAGACTCCGGCCGTCCAGGTCATGACCTTCTACGGCGGGATGCCTGCCCGCAGCACCGAGCGAACCATCACCGACCGCGTCGAACGATGGGTGAACCAGGCCCCCGGTGTGCGGCTGGTGGAGAGTCGTTCGGTGTCTGGCGTGAGCGTCATCCGCGTTATCTTCCAGGACGACATCGACCCGAACGCCGCACTCACCCTGAGTACCACCTTGGCGTCGGCCTCACAGCAGAACCTGCCGACCGGCACCCTGCCGCCGGTACTCATGCCCTACGATCCCACCGGCACGATCCCACTCGGCATCCTCACGGTGTCGAACCCGCAGATGGTCGAACAGGAGGTGAAAGACCTGGCACGGGTGGACATCCGCAACCGGCTCGGGGCGGTGCGGGGGTGTGTTGCTCCGGTGGTGGTGGGTGGGCGAGACCGACAGGTGATGGTGTACCTCGATCGGCAGAAACTGGAAGCACGGAAACTCTCCCCGGTGGATGTGGTGCGGGCACTCGATCAGGGGAACCTCATGGCTTCTCCCGGAACCGCCTACATCGGGGAGAGCCAACTCGCCCTCGACACGAACGCCATGGCCCGCACGGTGGACGACCTGAACGATTTGCCGGTGGTGTTCGAGGGAGGCCGGCAGATCTTCTTGCGGGACCTTGCCACCGCCCGCGACGATGCCGTCATCCAGAAATCCCGCGTGCGTGTCGATGGGCGGGCGCAAGTGATGATCCCCATCTACCGGCAGCAGGGAGCGAGCAGCCTCACGGTGGCGGACGGGGTGAAGGCAGCACTGCCACAGATGCAATCCGAACTGCCCGAGGGAACCAAACTCGAATACACCGGCGACCAGACCGACTACGTGCGGGTGGCCATTGAGAGCCTGATTCACGAGGGGTTCATCGGGGCGTGCCTGGTCGCGGGCATGATTCTGGTGTTCCTGGGCAACTGGCGGATGACCCTCCTCGCCGTGCTCGCTCTGCCGCTCTCCATCCTCGGGGCGATCATCGGGCTGAAAGCAACCGGCAACACGATCAACGTCATGACCCTGGGCGGGTTGTTTCTGGCCATCGGCCCACTGGTAGACAACGCCATCGTGGTGCTGGAAAACATCGAGCGGCACCTCCGCATGGGAAAGTCTGCTTTCCAGGCGGCACTCGACGCGACCAGTGAACTCACCCTTCCAGTGGTGGTGGCGACCCTCGCCCTCATCATCGTGCTTTGCCCGGTGGCCCTCACGCCAGGTGTCAGCGGGTTCCTGTTTCAGCCACTCGCACTGGCCGTCGCCTTCGCCATGCTCTTTTCGTTTGCCCTGAGTTGGACGTTCGTGCCGTCGCTCTGTGCGGCTCTGCTCCGCGGGCACGGCCAGCATGGGCACGAACCGACTCGGCCCGTCGGCTTCTTTGCGAAGTTGTATGCCCGCATCGACTCTGCCTTGCTGTGGATCACCGGCCGGTACGCCGCCCTGCTGCAATGGGCGCTCGCTCGGCGGTTCCTGGTACTCGGCAGCATCGGGGTGTTGTTCCTCAGTTCGTTGTTCCTCCTCCGGTTCATCGGTCAGGAATTCTTCCCGCAGGTGGACGCCGGACAGATTACGCTCCAGGTGCGGGCACCCTCCCACCTCCGGCTGGACGCCACCGAGCGGCGGGTGGCCGAGGTCGAGCGGGTGATTGCCGAAACGGTCCCGATCCATGAACTCCAGACGGTCGTCTCCGAGATTGGGCTGAACAACGACTGGAGCGCCGCCTACTCGGCGAACGCCGGCCAGCAAGACGCCATCATCCGCCTCCAACTCAGCCCGGAGCGAACCGCCTCCGCCCAGGAGTACGCCGCCCGGCTTCGGAAAGCGTTCGCCGAGACCGATGCATTCGCCGATCTGGAGTTCAGCTTCGATACCGGCGGGATGGTGTCGGCGGCGCTCAACTTCGGGGCCAGTTCGCCACTCGATTTGCAAGTCACCGGTGGGACGCCGGAGCAGAAGTTCGAGGTGGCAAAGAAGGTGAAAGCAGCAGTGCAGGGAGTGAGCGGTACGGCCGACGTACGCGTGCTTCAACGCAACGATGCCCCGTATCTGGTGTTGGAAGTGAACCGAGAAAAAGCGGCGAGCGTGGGGCTTTCGGCCCGCGATGTGGTTATGCAGGTGGTGACGGCCATGAACAGCAGCATCGCCCTGACGCGGAACTTCTGGATCGATCCCAAGAGTGGCAACCAGTACTTCGTTGCGGTGCAGTACCCCGACGACCCCACGTTCCGCCTCTCCGACCTGTCGAGCATCATCGCCACCGGCACCAATCAGAAAGAGCCGATCCACCTCAGCTCACTGGTCGTCGTCCGCGATACGACTCAGGCGGTGGAGTTCAACCATGTCGGTCTGAAGCGGGTGGTGAATGTGCTGGTGAACACCGAAGGACGCGACATCGGTAGCGTGGCTGCCGATGTGGAGCGGGCCATCGCTCCGCTCCGGGCCAGTTTGCCCGAGGGAATGGGGGTGGAGTTGAAGGGAGAGTATGCCCGCATGACGGAATCCGCCCAGAGCCTGGGGGTGGGGCTGGGGCTGGCATCGGTGCTGGTGTACCTGCTCATGGTGCCACTGATGCGGTCGTTCGTGCAGCCGCTCATCATCATGGCCGCAGTGCCGCTCGGGCTGATCGGGGTGCTGGGCATCCTTTGGGCCACCGGCACCAGCCTGAACGTGCAATCCGAGATGGGGGTCATCTTCCTGGTCGGCATCGTGGTGTCGCAGGGGGTGCTGCTCATCGACTTCGCCAACCAACTTCGCAAGCACGGCAAGCGGGTACGGGAGGCAATCACCGAGGCGGCCGTCACCCGCTTCCGCCCGATCCTCATGACCTTCCTGGCGACGTTTCTCGACTTGCTCCCAATGGCTCTTGGATTGGGCCGTGGGAGCGAGTCGCTTACCCCGCTCGCCCGTGCTGTGGTCGGCGGGTTGGTCACCGCGACGGCCCTGACGCTCTTCGTGGTGCCGATTCTGTTCACCCTGCTCATCCGCGACCAACCACAAAAAACCGCCGGCCAACTCCCCGAGGGCCATCACTAATGCAACCGATCAACTCGGATTCGGTCGAGCAAACCCCCGCCCTGTCGCCCCGGCCCGTCAAGGCGTCGGGCTTTGTCCGTGGGCTACGGATCGTCCTTGTGGTCGGTCTGGCGGTCGGCGGCATTGGTGTGGCGGTGGGAGTCGTCACCGGTGTGCTACCGAACCCGTTGGACCACAGCCCGAAGCACGCCCATGCGACCCCGAGCCGCGAGCATGTCACCCCAACGGCGAAGGTGATTCGCCCGAAGCCGGCCGCAGCCGTACCCATTACCGTTGAGCAATTGGCCCTCGTGGAACCGTACTACCGTGCTGATCTGCGCGCCCGGGCAAGTGGGTTGGTCAAGGCAGTACGGTTCGACATCGGTAGCCGGGTGAAGAAGGGGGAGGTACTGGTCGAGATCGACGTGCCCGAACTGGAGCAGGGGGTTGCCGCCGCCGTCGCGGTGGTCGCTCAGCGGGAGCAGGAGTTGAAGGTGTCGCAGGCCAAGTTGAAGGACGCCAAGGCCGCGGTGCAGGTGTCGGCTGCCACCATCAAACAACGGGAGGCCGACGTGCAGGCCGCGACCGCCACACGCGACCTGAAGCAACGACGGTTTGAGCGGTTCAAGGCGCTGGCCGCCCGCGGTGATGTGGTCGGAAGCCTGGTGGAAGAGGAAGAACGGGACTACCTGGCAAGCGAGGCGGGGGTGACCTCCGCCAAGGCGAACGTGGAACGCGCCCGTGCCGATTTTACCGAGTCGGAGTCACGGGTGGAGGCCGCGGAAGCCGATATTGGACTTAAGTCTGCGCAGATCGAGGTGGCCACGAAAGACCTGGATCGCGCGAGGGCCGTCGCCGATTACGCGCGAGTCGTGGCACCGTTCGATGGTGTGGTGGTGCGGCGGACGGTCGATCCAGGATCCTTCGTGCAGAACGCCACCACCGGGATGAGCGAACCGCTCATCTCTCTGGCCCGCGTGGATCTGGTGACGGTGGCGGCCCGCTTTCCGGATGCCTACGCCCCACTGGTGATGGCCGACACCCCGGCGATCGTGCAGGTGGACGACCTGCCGGGATTGACCATCACGGCGAAGGTCACCCGGTTCGCCCCGAGCGTGCAAAATGCCGACCGGACCATGCGGGTGGAGGTGGACTTATTCAACGGAGACGAGGCCGAGTTCCGGCGATCGATCACCGCCGGCCCACTCGAAACCAAAGGGGTCAACGAACCACCACCGTTGCGGGCGTTCCCCGAGGGGCACACAAGCGGGCGGTTGCTACCCGGGATGACCGGCACCTTACGGCTGAGCGTCGGCGGGTACGGGAAGTCGTTCGTGTTGCCGAGTACCGCTGTGTACACCCGCGCCGGGGCGAGTTACCTGCTGCTGGTGGAGAACGGAACAACGCGGCAAGTGCCGGTGCGGGTGCAGGTGAACGATGGCCGCACGGTGCGAGTGGCGATGGTGAGCAAACAACCGGCGGCCGATGGCAGCACACGCGACCTACTCACTGAACTGACAGGCGACGAGCAGGTCGTGGCCGCTCGACAGTTGGAATTGGGAGACGGGACCGCTGTGACCGTGGCCCCGACCGAGTGGTGATGGTTCCCCTGGGCAGGGAGGCCCGAAATGCCAAGCCGTATTGTCCGTTGGCTGGTTTGTCTGCCTGTGGGAGTGAGTGCGGTGGGTTGTGCCACCGCACCACCGGCCGACAGCGTGGCGAAGCCGGAGGCTCCCACTCACCTCTCCCGGTGGTATACATCGCCTTCATCGGCTGCGGCGAATGCTGCTACGTCGACTGACAGCCAACTGACACTGGCCAAGGCCGAAGAGCCGAACCCCAACACGACCGTCAACAAGAATCCCGAACCGAAACCGCCCGAAAAAGCCGACGCGAAGCCCAGTTCCCAGGCACAGACTTCACCCCCGCTTCCCCCAGCCTACGCCCAGTTGCAGACCTGCCCCATCGACTTGCCGACGGTCTTCCGGTTGGTCGATGCGAACAGCCCGGCCGTCGGCTTTGCCCGAGCACGAGTCGCCGAGGCTCAGGCCCGGCTAGATCGCGCGGAGGTCCAGTGGCTGCCCAACTTGTCGTTCGGGTCGGCCTACAACCGATTTGATGGCCAGACGCAGAACCAGCGGGGCGAGGTGTTCGGGGTCTCGCGGGCCAACCTGTTCTACGGCGGTGGGGTGGCACTGACCCTGGACGTGTCCGAAGCCCTGTACGCGCCGCTGATCGCTCGCCGGTTGCGGTCGGCCGCCCAACTCCAGGCAGCGGCCGTTGGCCTCGGGAGTGAGCAGGAGGCCGGACTCGCCTATCTCGATCTGCTTCAGGTCCACGCGCAACTGGAGGTCAACGCCGATACGCTCCGGCGGGCCGAGGAGATGCTCAAGGCCGCCGAAAGCGCTCGCGAGGCCAAGCTCGACCGCTCCGCCGGCGACGTGAACCGGGCAAGGACGGAGGTGCTGTTCCGCCGCACCGAACGCTACGACTTGCAGAGCCGCGCTGCCGCTGTCAGCGCCCGCCTCGCTCGCCTGCTCTACCTGCAGCCGAACGTTCAGCTTGTGCCGGCTGAGAGTGCCGTTGTGCCCGTGACTCTCGTGGATCCGTCGCAGTCGATCGACGATTTACTCACCACCGCTACCATCAACCGTCCCGATCTGGCCGCCGGGCGGGAGGCGATCGCCGCCGCGTGGCAGCGGGTGCGGCAGGCCGAGCGGGAGCCGTTCATCCCGAAGGTGTCGCTCCAAAACCAGACGGGAAGCTTCGGTGGGGGGCTGAACGACGATCTCGCCCGGTTCGGGGCGCGGAACGCCCTGAGCGTGCAACTGTTCTGGGAAGTGCGAAACCTGGGATTGGGCAATCGGGCGGGGATCGCCGAGCGCCGCGCGGTCACCGAGCAGGCGAGGTATCAACTGGCCGATGCTCAGGCCCGCGCCGCCGCCGAGGTGGTGGAGGCCGCCCAAACGGCCGCGGTCAAGTTCGCCGCCCTCGCGCCCGCCGAGGAGGCAGTGAAAGAAGCCACGGAACTGTATCGCATCGCCAAGGAGGGAACGCTCAACGTGGTCGATGCCAAAAACCTCTTCGATGCACTTCGCCCACTGCAGGCCATCCAGGCACTGAACACCGCCCGCACCAATTACCTGACCGCGGTGATCGACCACAACCGTGCCCAACTCCGTTTACTGGCCGCCACCGGCATCCCTTCGCCCGCCGAACGGAGTGAGCGGGTCTCGAACTCTGCACACCGTCTCACTGTTCCCGGTTCTCGGTTGAACACTCCTGTTCCCCTGGGAGAGGGAAACGGAGGGTGAGGTTCGCGTGCCGGTTGATCACAACGGCGTGCTCTGATCGAGTCAATGAGGATCGGGCCGATCGGGAGTCGCATTCTGGTTGATGGCGACCTCAGCGCCCGAGGCGACCGTGTTGTGGGTAGTCTGGTCTGCGGTTTGTTCGCTGGATGCACCTCGATAAGTGCAGTCTTGACGACACAGCGGTACACGTCATTCGCGACTGCCGCTTCTGGTCGGATTTGAGCTTGATCCGATTCGGTAACCGCGGGCGTAGCATGAGACCCGCCTTGCTCTTGCCTCCCCTCTCCCGCCTATCATCGTTCGTCCGCTCACCTCCGGGGGTCCGCCATGCGGTTCCTGTTCGCGCTGTTGTTCAGTGCCTCTGCCCTTCTCGCCGCCGACTGGCCGCAGTTCCGCGGGCCGAACGCCGCCAGCACCGCCGCCGCCGTGCCTGCCGAGTGGGCCAAAGACAAGAACGTCGCCTGGACGGCCAAGATCCCCGGCAGCGGATGGGCCAGCCCGGTGGTCGTCGGCGACAAGGTATTCGTCGCCACCGCCGTGACCGACCCGCCGTTCGTGCCGAAGGACATGATGAAAGGCGTGATGGACCCGAGCAGCATCCCGAGCGTCGGTGGGAAGGCCAAACCCGGCCCCGACATCAAGATCGACTGGCAAGTGGTCTGCCTCGACCTGACCACCGGCAAGGAACTGTGGGCGAAGACGGCGGCGAGCGGAAAGCCGAAGTACGCCATTCACCCGAGCAACACGTTCGCCACCGAAACGCCGTGCGCCGATGCCGAACGGGTGTACGCATTCTTTGGCCAGGCGGGGGTACTGATCGCCTACGACCACGCCGGCCAGGAGGTCTGGAAGCAGGATGTCGGCACCTTCCCTGGCACGTCCGACCTCGGGCTGGGGGCGTCGCCGGCCCTGCATGAAGGCAAGCTGTTCGTGCCGCTGCTCAACGAAGAAAAGGCCGCCGTGCTGTGCCTCGATGCCAAGACTGGCAAGCAACTTTGGAAGGCGGAGCGGGCGAAGGCAGGTACGTCGTGGGCCACGCCGTTTGTGTGGAAGAACCAGGCCCGCACGGAACTGGTGATCTGCGGGAAGGGGATGGTGAGCGGGCACGATCTGAAAGATGGCTCCGAACTGTGGAAGTTCACCAACGTCGATTCGTCGTTCAGTAGCAGCCCGACGGCGACCGACGCCATGCTGGTGTTCGGCAACGGCGGGCCGGGGAGCAAGTCGCCGCTGGTCGGGGTGAAGGCCGGGGCGAAGGGGGACATCAGCCTGAAAGACAAGGAAACGAGCAACGACTACGTCGCCTTCTACAAGACCGGGTCGGCCCCCGGCATGAGTTCGGCCATCGCCGCCGACGGGTTGGTGTACGTCCCGGGCAGCGGCACCCTTGCGTGCTACGACTTGACCACCGGCAAGCAGATCTACAAGGAGAGCCTGAAGGGGGCGAGAATGGTGGCGGCGTCGCCGGTGCTCGCCGACGGCAAGCTGCTCATCACCGAGGAGACGGGCAAGACGCTGGTGGTGAAGGCCGGCAAGGAGTTCGAAGTGCTCGGCACGAACGTGCTCGAAGACCTGATCTGGAGCAGCCCGGCCGTGGCCGGCGACAAGCTGCTCCTCCGCGGGGTGAAGGGGCTGTACTGCATCAAGAAGTAGGTGAGCCGACTTACTCGCCGAGAGCCGGGTGAGCCACTCTCGGCATGAGCGGCCCACCCAACTCAACTCGCCAAAGTCAATTCCTTCGGCTTGGCGGCCATCCTCTTGGCTGCTTCGATCGCCGGGCGGTCGTCCACCAGGTTGTAGAACACGTCCCGCTGTCGCGGCTCCCACCCGGCCTCGGTGATGCACCGGCGGATCTGCTCCAGCGTCAGGTGGTGGACGGTGCCGGCCGACGCCACCACGTTCTCCTCGATCATCAGGCTGCCCATGTCGTTCGCGCCGTAGAAGAGCGCGACCTGACCGATCTTCGCCCCCTGCGTGACCCACGAACTCTGGATGTTCGGCACGTTGTCCAGGTACAGGCGGGCGATGGCCTGCGTGCGGAGGTACTCGAACGCCCCGACCTCGGTGAAGTGGCTCATCTTGTGGCCGGGCTGCATGGTCCAGCAGATGAAGGCGGTGAACCCGCCGGTTTCGTCTTGCACCTGTCGGATGCGGTCGAGGTGCTCGATTCGCTCAGCTTCCGTTTCGATGTGGCCGAACATCATGGTGGCGGTGCTGCGGCCCCCCAGGCGGTGCCACACCCGCGACACTTCGAGCCACTCGTCGGTCAGAGCTTTGTTCTTGGTCAGTTCCTTCCGCACACGATCGACCAGGATTTCCCCGCCACCACCAGGAAGGCTGCCCATGCCGGCATTCTTGAGCCGTTGCAGTACGGTTTCGAGCGGCAGTTTGTTGATCTTGTGGAAGTGCCAGATCTCCGGCGGGCTGAAGGCGTGCAGGTTGACCGTCGGGAACTTCGCTTTCAGGTCGGCGAGCAACTCTTCGTACCACTCCAGCTTCAGGCTCGGGTGCATCCCGCCTTGCATCAGAATCTGGTTGCCGCCGAGGGCGATCGTCTCCTCGATCTTCTGGTACAGTTCCTCGCGGGGGAGCACATAGGCGTCGGCGTCGGTGCTCTTGCGGTAGAAGGCGCAGAAGTCGCACACCGCCGCGCACACGTTGGTGTAGTTGACGTTGCGGTCGATGTTGTAGGTGCGGTACGGCTCGGGGTGCAGCCGCATCGTAACGGCGTGCGCCGCCCGGCCGAGTTTGTGCAAGTCGCGGCAGGCCATCAGGGCTTCGCCGTCAGCGCGGGTCAGGCGTTCGCCATTAACGGCTTTGTTCAAGATGTGGTCGATGGTAGCGGACAAGATCCACCCCCTCCGGGGTCAGGCCGAGTTCGGCGGTCAGTTGATGGTAGCGGCGAAGGCCGGCCAACTCCGGTTCGCCGAGGTCGTAGCGGATGATGGTGTCGAAATAGCGGCGGCAGTAGCCGGGGTCGAGGCCGAGAGTTTTCGCCTCGCGTTCGGCGAGTACGCCGGCCCGGCTCAACCCGAATTTCTTGGCCCGTACGAAGGCGTGTTCCGCCTCCCCCAGATCGACGCCGGGTCGCACTGCCCACACGGCGAATACCATCGGCAGGCCGGTTCGGTCGAACCACTCCGCGCCGAGGTCGTAGCTGAACTCGAACCCCGGCAGGCAGGCTTTCATCGCCCGGTCGCCGATCAGCAGTACAGCGTCGGTGGGCACGTCTTCTGCGGCGGCGGTGATCGGCAGCGGGTGGTAGTGGATGCTGGGGTTGGCCAGCAGCACCTTGGTGAGGGCCGCACTCGTGCGGCTTCCTTCGTCGAGGCTCACGCTATGGATTTCGCCCCACGGCACGCGGCTGAACAAGGTCACGCTTAGCACCGGCCCGCGGCTGCTGATGCTGCAATTCGGCACGAGGCTGTAGTTCTTCGCTCGCAGAAACTCCACGACCGGGATCAACCCGACGTCGAGTTCGCCCGCCGCCATCTGGTCGGCCAGCCGGCTGGGCAGGTCGAGGCTCAGGCGGATGTTCGGCGCGAACTCCGTCAGCCCTTCGATGAGGGGCTTGGTGTTCAGGTAGTTCACCGCGCCGACGCGGAGCATGGCGGCCTCGATCTTGGAACCATTAGTTTATGAACCGTACCATCCCGGAAAGCACAACACCCGCCGGGGTGGGCGGGTGTTGCGGGGAGAGGGCGATCGCAGTTGGCCTTACTGGCAGGTCGGCACGCACACCGGCACGCACCGGGTGACTGGCCGGCACACCGTGTAGGCCTGCATTTCGCACACCGTCTGCGGCACCATCTTGCAGTAGGTGTACTCTTCCATCCGGCAAACGGTGCGGGGCACATACCGCACGTGTTGCTCGCACACCTGGCGGGCGGTCATGAACCGCACCACCCGTTGCTGCTGCTCGGTCTCGTACCGGCAGGTGCGGACCGGCACGTACCGCACGCATTCTTCGGGCACGTTCTCGGTGAAGCGCCGCACCACGTTTCGCACGTGCTGCTCGCTCACCATTCGGCAGGTGACGTACGGCACCGTTTGGGTGTACGTCTCGGGGACGTACTCACAGGTGCGGCGGGTGACGTACCGGGTGTGCGTTTCGGGGACGATCCGGCAGGTCGTGACCGGGTACTGCACAGTGCGTGTCTCGGGCACGTAATTGCACACCCGCTTGGTCACCATCCGGGTGAACGTCTCGGGGACGATACGGCAGGTGGTGTAGGCCACCTGGCGGACGTGCTGCTCGGGCACCGTGTAGCAGTTGTACTTGGTGACGTAGCGCACGTTCTGGCGGGCTTCCGTGCGGCAGGTGGTGTACGGCACCTGCACCACTCGCTCCTCGGGGATCTGCACGGCGCGGGTGCGCGTCACCATCCGGGTGTGCGTTTCGGGCACCATCCGGCAGGTGGTGTATGGAACGTTCACCATCTCCGTGTAGGGCACCGTGTAACAGTACGGCACCTGTACCGCTTCTTGCACCAACCGCCGCACGCAGTGCGTTTCGCTGATCGTGCGGCACTCGGTGCGGGGAACATACACCTTCTTGCACACGGTGCGGCCGGGGCACTGCACCTGCTGGCACACCACCTGACCGGGGACATACCGCGAAGTGCAGGTACAGGGGTCGAACTCGCAGGTGCCGGGGAGCTGCACTTGCTGCGTCACCACCGGGCCGGGGATGTACTCGGCCACGGTTTGCCACTCGCCCACATCGACCATCACCTGGCGTTCGGTCGTCACCGGCTCGATCACCTCGCGGGTGCGGGTTTCGGTGCGAACGGCCGATTCGGTGCGGTATCGGGTGACGGGCACCTGCCGAACGTGCTGCTCCTGCACCGCCCGCAGGGTCGTGAACGTCTGCGGTTCTTCGTAGGTCTGCGTCTCGGTGCGGTACGTCGTGTAGCGCTGCTCACGGACGTGCTGCTCGTAAACCGGGTGGTACGTCGTGTACGGAACCGCCTCGGTGTACGGCTCGACCACCCGCCGGTAGGTGGTGTACGGCACCTCGCGGACATGCTGCTCGACCACTTGCCGGTTCACCGTGTAAGTTTGCGGCTCCTGGTACTCTTGCACCACGGGCCGGTTCACGGTGTACGTTCGCTCCTGCATGTGCGTTTCGGTCACCTGACGGTTGACCGTGTACTGCACCGGTTCGGTGTGCTCCCGAACCACGGGCCGAACGACCGTCCGGGTCACTTCGCGGTAGTTCGTCTCGTAGACCGGGCGGGTGGTGGTATACGGCACCTGCTCGACCACCTCACGCACCACGGGGCGGTTGATGGTGTAGCGCTGCTCCTGCATGTGCGTTTCGACGACAGGCCGGGTGACGGTGAACGTCTGCACCTGCTCCTGTGGTTCGTACACCGTGCGGGTCGTGGTGTATGGCACGGCTTCGGTCACTGTGTCGTAAACCGCTCGCTGTCCCGTGAATTGCTGCGGGGTCATCACCGTGCGGCTCACCGGCCGATACTGCACTTCCTGAACGTATTCAGTGACGGTCTGATACTGCACCGCCGGGGCGGGCGCGGCCGGTGCGCATGCGTCCGCAGCGAACTGGGCCGGAGCCACAAGCGGGGCCGGGTAGCGGCAGAACCCGCAGTGGAACGCTCGGGCGTCGGGGGCCAGCACGCCGGCCACGAGCGCAAGAGCCGGCGCGGAACGGGCCAATAAGTTCATCCTTTACACCTCGCCTGGGGTTCGTCCTGGGTGTGAAAACGCAGCGGGGTCGCAATTTCGACTGTGGTTAATGTGCCGGATGAAGAGTGGGGCGCCGACGCCAGCGCGGGCGGTTCAACCGAAATCGCGGCAGAGAAGGTCGGCGCAGTTCGCGCACCCGACCGAGGCGGAAGAATCGGAGCAACCAAAACAACTGGTTAACCGGCAGAGTCGGGCCTGAATGGGCGACGAATGGAGTGGAGCGATCAGTCGCCGAGTGTTTTCACGACTTCACGCATCATCGGCAGAATGTGCAGTGCCGCCCCGACGTGTGTGGCGTCGACCCACAAGATGCTCGGCCGGCCAGTCGCTTCCCACAGGGCCTTCATGGCGGCCGGCGGCACCACGTCGTCGCGGCTGGCCCCCACCAGCAACAACTTCTTCCCCTTCAATGTGTCGGCGTAGGTGAGCGGATCGACGGGGCCGATGAGTCTCCGCAACTTGGCCGGTGTGATGCCGACCACCGACAGCAACGCCAGAATCGGCCCCCCCTCGGGGTGCTTGCCAAAGGCATCGACCAGCCCGCCACCGCCGAGGAGCAGGCAGACGTTCTTCACCTTCGGCTCGGCCGCCGCCGCCACCCCGCCGACGAAACTCCCCAGGCTCGTGCCGAGTAGCCCGATGCGCTTCGGGTCCACCTCGGGGCGAGACTCCAGCCACGCCACCGCCCGGCGCACGTCGAGTACGGTTTGGCAGACGTTCGCCACCGACTTCTCCACATCGGTGCTGAGGAGCCGCTCCTTCGACCCCTTCGGCCGCCGCGGGCCATAGTACGCCATCTGCACCACCAGGGCCGGGATGTCGTGCTGGGCCAGCCAAAGCGCCTGCGCCCGGCTCACAACCAGTGCCCCATCGAGGATGTCGAGCACGACCGCCGCCGGCCGCCCCTTCGCCCCTTTCGGCAGGTACAACTCGCACGGTACGGTGTCGTTCTCCACGTGGGCAGACTTCACCGGCGACGGAAAGGTGAGGGTCCACACTTCGACCCCGGCGTTGCTCAGAGTGTGTTTCAGAGTCAGTTCGTAGTCGAAGGTGTGAGGATCGAGGCGGAAGCGCTCGGGCACGCCATTCGCCTTGTCGTCGGCGACGAACTTCACCGTCCCCCGTTCTGGTTTGGGGTTGGTAGCTGGTGCGAGGAGGGCGACGGCGACAGCGAGCGGGAGCATGGAGTACCTCGGCAGGGCGTGCCGGAATGGTAAACGACGGCCACCGGTTGGGGAATCGGCGTTCGGCAACTCTGCCCCGGATCACGCGACCGACCACCTTCCGAACCAAGTGGGCCGCGTGCGTGAAGTCGGCGAAAAAATCCACCCGAATTTTCTTGCAGCCAGCGGCGGGTCACGATATTCCCCCCACCGCGTTCATGGAACGCCAGACGTTCGCACGCCGGCCGCGCTTCGGGGGAAGTGGCGGAGGGGACCGGCGGTTGGGGGGACGAGCCAACGCTCGGACCTGGAACTGTGCGCTCATGCCCGCGAGCGCCCGATCCGAGGGACGACTCATGCGCTTCGGTCATCAGAAGAAACTGGCCGCGGGGGTGGCCACGTTCATCTGTTTTGGGGCGGCTTTTGCTCAGGGGCCAATCGCTCCGGCGATGCCCGCCGACCCACCGGTTCAGTTCCAGCCGGCCCCGGCACTCGCACCGATTGGCGCACCAGTTCCGACGGCTCCGGCACCAGTTCCGACGGCCCCGGCCGCAGTTCCGACGGCCCCGGCCCCATCGCTGGTGATGGTCGCACCAGCATCAGCACCAACACCGGCCGGGGTCGCTCCGCAGCCAGCAGGTATGTCGGCTCCAGCCAACCTCAGTGTCAAGCAGTCGCTGCCCGAGACGGTGGTGCCGGGGCAGTCGGTGATGGCCGAGGTGAGCGTGACGAATACTGGTGGGAAGCCCGCCGAGAACGTCGTCCTGACTGGGTGGTGGACGCCGGGGTATGAGTTGGCCGAGTCGTCGGTTGCGGCTCAGCCGGCCGTGAACGGTCGACAAACATGGAACATGGGCGTCATCCCCGCGGGCGAGTCGCGGGTGGTGAAGGTGAAACTGACTCCGAAAGCGGGTACGGCGGTCACCGAGTTCCGCAGCGGGTTCGATGCCACCTTCAGTTCGGCGACGGATACGCGGGCTGTGAAGGTGCTGAAGCCAGAACTGGTGATTAGTGTGGAGGGGTCCGATACCGCGTTCACGGGCCAGGCCCACACGCTGCAACTGAAAATCAAGAACCCGGCGGTGGTCGGGCTGGAGAAGGTGGCGGTGAAGGTGGAGTTGCCCGAGTCGCTCGCTCACCCGAAAGGGCCGAGCCTGGAGAGCGAGATTGCCATGCTGGCGGCCAGCAGCACCGAGACGATCCCGCTGCACCTCACGGCGGTGCGGCCAGGGGTAGGGCGGGTGAAGGTGAAGGTGTCGTCGCCGGGGTGCGATGCCCTCACGCACGATGTGCTCATCACCGCGGTCGAGGCTCGCGTGGGTGTGACAGTCAAGGGGCCGGAGTCGCTCTACGCCAACTGGCCGGCGACCTTCTCGGCCGTCATCGAGAACAACGGCGAGCAGGCGATCAAGAACGCGACGTTCGACATCAAACTGCCGTCTGGCCTCACCGACCTGCGGGCGAGCGACAAGCCGGGCCACGACCCGGCCGGCAACCGACTGGTGTGGAAGTTCGATGCCCTCGCCCCGGGCGAAAAGAAAACCGTCTTTTGGTTCGGCTTCGCCAAGCAGACGGACGACCTGAACACCACGGCGTCGGTCTCGGTGAGCGGCACCCCGCTCAAGCGGGCCGAGCATGTCACCAAGAACCTCGGGGTCGAAGGGAAGTAGGTTTGCCTCTTCGGAACCGGAAACGGGGTGAGCGGGTGGGTCATGAACCTGCCCGCTCACCCCGTTTCCGGTTCCACCCGTTCGCCCGCTTGCTGTGGCCGGCACTTCCCGCGATAATCGCCCCGGTCCCGCCTCTGGAGCCTCTCCCATGACACCGTTCTCCGCCCTCGCCCTGGCCGCCGCTCTGGCCGCCCCCACCCCGGCCAAAAGCCCGGCCGACATCACCTGGAAGAAGACCGTCCTCGACGCCAAGTTCCGCGGCGAAGGAGTCTCCGTCGCCGACGTGAACAAGGACGGCAAACTCGACGTGCTGGCCGGCGAGTGGTGGTACGAAGCCCCGGACTGGAAGCCGCACGAGATGCAAAAACCGGGCAATTACGGCGATGGGCTGAATGGATACAGCCGGGTGTTTGCCTGCTGGGCGGAAGACCTCAACGCCGACGGCTACCCCGACCTGATCGTCGTCGATTTCCCCGGAAAGCCGGCCTACTGGATGGAAAACCCGAAGGGGGACGCTGGCAAGCACTGGGCCAAACACGAAATCTGGCACTCGGCCTGCAACGAAACGCCGATCTACGTCGACCTGTTCGGCACCGGCAAGCGGGTGCTGGTGATGGGCTTCCAGCCGAAGGGCGAGAAGGAAGACGGCAACCTCGGGCAGATGGCCTACTTCACCCCGAATCCGAAAGACCCGACCGCCGTGTGGGAGATGCACCCGATCAGCGAGCCGAGCGTGAAGCCCGAAATGAAGGATGGTAAGCCAGTGGGCGGTAAGGTGATTCCCGGCACGAACCGATTCAGCCACGGCCTGGGCGTCGGCGACCTGAACGGCGACAAGAAACTGGACGTCATCACCGCGGGGGGGTGGTGGGAACAGCCATCGACCGTGGACGGCAAAACCGCGTGGAAGTTTCACCCCGGCGGCGTGACGGACGCCACCGCCGACCTGTTCGCGTTCGACGTGGACAACGACGGCAAGGCCGACATCCTTGGCACCTCAGCCCACAAATTCGGCATCTGGTGGCACAAACAACTGGCTCCGACCAAGGACGGGCACCCGGAGTGGAAGAAGAGCGAAATCTTCAAGGAACTGGTGAGCGAGACCCACGCGGCGCACTTCGTCGATATCGACGGAGACGGTCAGGCCGACCTGGTCACGGGCAAACGCTGGTGGAGCCACGGGCGCAGTGAGCCAGGGTCGAACGTGTCTCCGCACATCTACTGGCTGAAAGTGACGCGGGAACCGGATGGCATGGCCAAGTTCACCCCTTACGTGATCGACAGCGACAGCGGCATCGGTACGCAGTTCGTCGTGGCCGACATGAACGGCGACGGATTGCTCGATGTGGTGAGCAGCAACAAGAAAGGTGTGCGAGTGATTGTGCAAGAAAGGAAGTGAATCACCCCGGCCGGCGGGGGTGGGCGGTGACCCTCCCCCCGCGGTCAGGCTCGGTGGCTCGGCAGACGAAAAGCCCTGATTCTGTAGGGAAAATCGCTCGGTGCGACAGTAGCAGAGGGGCGGGGGGGGTATATGTGTGGCAGGTGGCAGTGTGGCAGAGAGGGGGGGGCCTGAGCCGTGACCGGCGGTGCGACCCGTCCCCCGATCGTCGAACAGAGGTCTTTCTGTTATGCCGGCTCACGTGGCCCGATCAGCCGGCGGGCCGTCGCTTTTGATCGCAGGTACTCCAGCGCCTTCTCCAGTACCGGGTCTTTGAAGTTTGGATCGAGTTTCGGCAACTCTCCCCGCTTGGGCGCTTTGCCTGGCTCGGCCGATGGCTCCTCCTTCGGGCTGTCCGCCGGCCGCTTCCGCCCAATCTCCGCTTCCCGCAGGTGGAGCAACTGCTGGATCAACTGGTCTTCCGTCATTTTCACTTCGAAGCCGGCGTCGGGCTTGACCCCCCACTCGTCTTCCGCCTTCGCTGTTGGGGAGCGGTGGATGCGTTTGCCGTTGGGCGTCAGCCAGATCTCGGTGGTCAGCTTGAGTGCGGTCTTGCCGTCTGGCGACTCGATCGACCGCTGTACGCTCCCTTTGCCATAGCTCCGCTCGCCCACCACCACGGCCCGCCCGTTATCCTGGAGCGCCGCGGCCACGATCTCGGCGGCGCTGGCGCTGTTCCCGTTGAGGAGTACGGCCATCGGTAGTTTGCCGGGGTCTTCCCACGCCGCCCCGTCGTTCTTCGCCTTCACGTCTCGCCCAGTGTCGTGTCGGTCGCGGGTGAGTACGATCTTGCCCCCGGCCAGGAACAGGTCGGAGATCTGCTCGGCCACGCGGAGCAACCCGCCGGGGTTGTTCCGCAGGTCGAGTACCAGTCCTTTTGCTCCGGCCGCCACCACTTCTTTCACCGCTGCTTCCATCTCCTTTCCGCTCATCTCGTTGAATTCGCTCAGGCGGATGACGGCGATCTTGTCGGTTGGGTCGGCGAAGTAGTCCCACTTGGCCGGGTCGTCGTCTCGTCGGCGGATGCCAGTGACCGGGTGACGCTGAATTACCCGGCGGGTGAGGGCGACGTCGAATGGTTCTTTGACTCCCACCCGCCGCAGGGTGAGGGTGACGTTCGTACCCGGCTCGCCCTTGATCTTGCTACGGGCGGCGTCCACATCCAGTGTGTCGCTCGGCTGGCCGTCAATCTTCACGATGATATCGCCGGGCTGTAGTCCCGCCTCTAGCGCCGGGCTGTCGGGCATAGGCGAATCGATGGTGAGCCAGCCGGTCTTGGGGTCGGTGCCGAGGTATGCCCCGATGCCGCCGAACGTTCCCTTGTTGTCCTGGGCGAACTGCTTCAGCCGCTCTTCGTTGAAGTACTCGGAGTACGGGTCGAGCGAGTGCAGCCCGCCGTTGATCATGTCCTCGACCAGCTTTTTCTTCTCGGCCTCGGTCAATTCGCGGTAATAGCTTTTGTCCACCTCGGCGAGGACGTCCACCACCGTGCGGACCATCTTGTAGTCCTGCTCGGGTGGCGGGGCGGTGTAGGTCATCACACCGGTGAGCAGCACCGCCGCTGGTACGACGATCAGCCAGGCCAGGTTCCGCTGCGACATGCCGAAGTCTCCGGTAGAGCGAGTAACGACCAGGGTGCAGACACTCACCCCATTCGCCAGTCGCCGGCCCTACAATCGTGCCAGTTTCACAAGCCGATTGTGCGGATTGTACCCTTTAGGTGTGTTAAGCGGGAGCCGAAGGGTTGTGCCAGAGCAGTATTGCAACTTTTACATGAAGTCGTGCTGCCTAAATCGGCGGCGGGGTTTACTTTTCCCTCACCGGCGTAACCCACCCAGGTTACCCGATCGACCCCACCGCTGGCGAGGGATGCGGCGATGTATACCCTGGTGTTGATGACGGCCATGAGTACGGCCCCGGCCACTCCGCAGTTCGATGGCTACTTCCGTGACCTATTCCGCGGGTGCCACGGCGGTTGCAATGGGCGGGATGTCCGGTCGGCCGGCGATCGGGCAAGCTGCCAGGGGAGTTGCCACGGCGGTGGTCTGTTCCAGGGCCGCATCCGCAACTTCTTCTCGGACCTCTTTGACGGCCGATCGTGCCAGGGCGGGTGCCACGGCGGGTGTACTGGTAGCCGCCCACGTGAGCGTGAGCCGATTGCTCGACCCTACGACCGCGGTGTTGACCCCGGCTACGCCCGTGGCGGCTGTACGGGTGGGGGCATCGCCTATGGGTGCAACGGCGGGTGTTATGGATCGACTCCGCTCTATCTCGGGTCGTGCTTTGGGGCCACCCCGAACTACTCCTGCTTCGGCACCTCATGCATGGGCAGTGTTCCTGGCCTGCCGCCGATGAGCGTACCGGGTTACGACTTCGCCCCACCGTCGTCGGCTGGGTTCGTCAGTGGCATCGGTGCCGGCGGGTGCGACTGCTTGCCGGGGGCAACCACCGGGCTGCCTCCGCTCGGCTCCAGCGTGCCGATGATGCCGAGCCTGCCACCACTTGGTGCGCCGATCAGCCCCGACTACGGCCCAATCCCGTCGCCAGGGTTGCCGCTTCCGCGGACCATGCCCGGTGGTGGGTTCGATAGCCCCGCTCAACCCTCCCCGGCCGAAGGTGGATCGTCGGTCCGCAAGGTGCCGCTCGACAACGACGCCACCCGCGGCCGGGTGCTCGTGCGGCTGCCGGCCGATGGCAAGTTGTTCGTCGAGGGCAAGCCGCTGGATGTGACCAACGGCGAGCGGACCTTTGTCACCCCACCGCTGCCGACCGACCGCGAAGCGGTCTACTCGTTCAAGGTCGAGTATGCCCGCGACGGCGAGACAGTGACGCACTCCCGCAAGGTGAAGGTGCGTGCCAACGGCACGACGGTGGTTGATTTTGTTGACCTGATCGGCGGTGGAGTGCGAGCGGCGGCCAAGGGGGAACCGGTGACCTCGCTCCCGCCAGCACCCACGGTCACGACGCCACCTACCGATGCGGTGAGGGCACCCGCTCCAACCGCCCCATCGCCGCCGGCGTTCGATTCACGGACAACCACCAAGCCCGCCGACCCGAAAGGCGGCGAGGTGCCGACAGTGAAGCCGCCGGCGGGGCTGGAGGTGGCGAAGATCACGGTGAAACTGCCGCCAGGGGCGACGCTGTTTGTGAACGGCGGGAAGAACGACCGATCCGAGACCGTGCGGGAGTTCACCACCCCGACGCTCGCGCCGAACAAAGTGTACCAGTACACGATGCGGGCGGAACTCAACCGCAATGGTCTGCCCGAGTATCAGGAGTCGAAGGTGGAATTCCGAGCCGGAGACGCGCTGACGGTGGACTTCACCTCACTTGGCGAACCGGCAGCCAACAAGCAGGCGGCGAAGTGACGGGTGGAGGAGCGGGCTAGCATTATCACTCGCCCGCTCAGTTGGGCTGCTCACCGGATCATTACTTTTTGAACGCTTCGGCGAACAGCGTCTTCGTGGCCGACCAACTCTTCTCGTCGGCGTCCTTGTCGTACTTCATGCCGTCCAGTTTCTTCTCGTCAGCTGTCTTCACGGTGAAGCTGTGAACGGCCCCCTTGTACTCGCGGAAGTCGAGGCTCACCTTGGCGTCCGCCATCGCCTTCTGGAATGCCGCGATCGCCTCGGCCGGGATGAATTTGTCGTCTGCACCGTGGTTTACCAACACTTTCGCCTTGATTGCCTTTGCCTCGTCGTCTTTCAACTTGGGTAGTGCGGCGTGGAAGGTGCTCACCGCCTTCACGTCGGCCCCGGAGGCGGCCAACTGGATCGCTGTAGTTCCGCCGAAGCAGTAGCCGATCGCGGCCACCTTGGTGGCATCGACGTGCTCGTCGGCCGTCAGCACTTTCAGTGCCTCCTTCGCCCGCCCTCGCCACACATCCACGTTGGCCCGCACCGCCGTCGCCATCTTGCCGGCATCCGTCGGGTGTTCAGCCACCTTGCCGTCGCCGTACATATCGGCGGCGAACGCCACATACCCGAGTTTGGCCAACTCCTCGGCCTTCGCCTTGGCATGAGCGTCGAGCCCCCACCACTCGTGGAATACCAGCACCCCTGGCCGCTTGCCCGTGCCAGCGTCGTCCCAGTACAGTTCGCCGGCGAACGTGACGCCGTCGTACTTGTACTCCACCTTTTTCGACTTCACCGCCGCCATCCCCGACCCTCCGAGGCCGGCGATCACAGCGACCGCCACAAGCATCCGCGTCATGGTGTTTCTCCTTCGGTACGGGTGGTGCGTCTCACCCGCCCGGTTCAGGATATGATGAACCCCGCGGACCTCACCCCCTTCCTGGCGACCCATGCCAAGCACGCTCCGCCTTCCGCACCGCCGCGTTCGCCTGTACTTCGACCGCGATAAGCACGAGGCGGGGAAGTTGGCCGAAGCCCTTCGCCCGTTTGTCGCCGAGCCAGCCGAGGCTGTTGTGGTCATCGGTGGGGATGGCACCATGCTCCGCGCCATCCGCCACCACTGGACTGACGGCTTGCCGTTCTTTGGCCTGAACACCGGCCACCTCGGGTTTCTGCTGAACGACCCGACCGACGACCACTTCTGGGAACGCGACCTCCGGCGCTACCGACTGCCTCTCATGGACGTGCAGACCATCTGCCCGCGTCAGAAAGTGAAACGCGAGGTCGCGTTCAACGATTGCTGGGTCGAACGTGAGACCGGGCAGACGGCGTGGATCGAGGTGTGCGTGAACGGGGTGGTGCGGATGGAGAAGGTGGTGGCCGATGGCATGCTCATCGCCACTGCCGCTGGCAGTACCAGCTACGCCCGCGCCATGGGCGCTACCCCGTTGCCCTTCAACGCCCCGCTGCTCACCCTGGCTGCGTCGAACGTGCTCCTGCCGGCGTTCTGGCGGCCAGCGGTGCTCCCAATCGATACCGTCATCCGCCTACGAAACCTCGACCCGGTGAAGCGGCCGTGGCGGTGCTTCATCGATGGCATCGCCCAGGGGCCGGTCGCCGAAATGACCGCCCGGGCGAGCGACACCGCCGCGGTGGAACTGCTCTTCGCCCCGGAGTACGACCCGGTAGCGAAACTCGCTGTCACGCAGTTCCCGGAGAAATAATGGTCGCCCCCCCCACTCTGCCACACTGCCACACATATACCCCCCCGGCCACCGACACCCGAAAAGTGGCGAATATCAGCCTCTTTTGCCCCATCTGCGACTCTACCACTCTGCCACCGACCTCTGATCCACTTCCGGGAATTAGGTGGCCGAGTGGTGTCACAGGCTCGACCTTACGGTCGGTCCTGTGTTCTGGCAACCGCCACTCGTCCCCCGGAGCCATATTTCACCCTCCCCCAGTGAGACGCCCCGGACATCAACACGACGGCCCACTGTGACCGTACCCGCTTCCAAACAAGCCCCCTCCACCATGAACGGCGAACACGAACCAACCGACCTGCCGCCGCCTGACGATTCGCCGGCCCGCTTCACGCCCGACTCGGACGACCTGCGGCCGTTCCTGGAGGTGTGCGAGGAGAGTGTGGACCGGCAGATCCGGGAGATCATCATGGCCGCCCACGCCGCCCGTCTGAAGGCGATGGAGTCGGAGTCCGGGGGCTGACCGCCGCGGTCGCCCGACCGGCCCTACAACAAACTCCATGCCCGACTCCACCCTGTCACATTCGCTGCTTGTCTTCGTCGGCGGTGGGGTCGGGGCGGTGTTGCGGTTCTGGGTCGGTCAGTTCGTACAGCAGTTCGACTGGGGCCGGCAGTTCCCGTGGGCCACGTTCGCTATCAACGCGGTCGGCTCGTTCGCGCTCGGCGTGGTGGCGACGGCGTTCGCCGGCGACGAGAGGGCGCACTGGCGGGTACTGCTCGGGACGGGGGTGTGCGGCGGGTTCACCACCTTCAGCACGTTCAGCGTGGAGACGTTGCAGATGATCGAGCAGCAGCGGTGGGCAGTGGCGGGCGGGTACGCGCTCGGGTCGGTGGCGATGGGGCTATTTGGGGCGTGGGCCGGGTGGAAGTTGGCCAGGGGGTAGGGTGGGTCCAGCGGGCGTTTCGCCCGCGGCGACCCACGCGGTG
>JALOQR010000227.1 GCA_025459365.1 Fimbriiglobus sp. | reverse complement strand
CACCCCATCCACCACCCAGCGGTGCAATGGCGCGTGGGTCATCGCGGGCGGACGCCCGCTCGACCCACCCTACGAGCGGCCCAACACCCCATCCACCACCCAGCAGCCGCGGGCGTGCGCGCCGGGGCCGCGGCAGTGGGACAACACGTCGGGGTGGTCACAGCCGGCGTCTTCGAGGGCGTCGGCGAGGATGGGCAGACGGTCCAAGGCACGATCGGCGTAGATGCCGGCCGCGAGCGCGACGGCCGTTTCGGTGATCCAAGCGGGGTCGAACGACACCGGGCGGAACGGGTTGCCGAAGATGCAGCGGAGGAGGTCACACTGGAGCAGTCGCTCCCTCTCGCTCACCCCCTCGGCCTGAATTTCGTAATCCGGGGCGTTGTCCGGCACACTCGCCCGTCGATTCGCCGAGTAGAAGGCACACCCATGCAACTCGGACGAAAGGTCGGAGTCGGGTGCAGCCAGCCAATGCGTCGGGTCCCAGACAGGCTCACCAAACTCCAGCTTCCGCTCGATCTGTTGGTAAACTGCGGAGCGAGCGTCGGCCAACTCTGCTGCGGTTGCCGCACCCCGGGTGAGTCGCCGTGAGCCACTCAGATTCGGTCATCGAAGAGACCTCACCCCTCGATCCCCTCGCGAAGCGGAGAGGGGGTGTTCTCCCGCCCCTACTTCTTCTTCCGCGCCCACGGTGGTGGTTCGCCGAACCGCTCCACCACTTTGTTTTTCGTCGCGTTGTCGATCACCAGCCGCAGAATGTCGGTGGCGGTGTCGCAGTGTGCCTCGAAGATGCACAGGCTCATCTCGTCGGCGGTGCCCTCGCCCCAGGTGATCCGCTTCGGCGGGCTGTTCGGGTTGGCCGGGTTGCTGGTGCTGTTGTCGTGGACCGACTCCATCTTCACCTTCGTCCCCTTCGGTAGGCGCACCGGCTGGCGATACAGGTACTCGTCCTGCCAGTTGAAGTCCCACTCCTTCACGTCGATGAGCGGGACGGTCTTGCCGTCGGGCGTCTCGGCCCACGCTTTCATCGTCTTGCCAAGCAGGTGCATGTGCGGGGCGACGCCGACGACGGTGGTGTTCACTGGCAGCGTGTACTCGCCCTTCAGCTTGTACTCCCGCTCGCCAGCCGGCATGTCGATCGCCCAGTTCTCCACGCTGAACCCGCCGAGCGGTTTCACTCCCGGCGTTTTGTCGAAGTACACCCCCACCTCGGACTGGTCCGTCTCGTCCTTCCCGCTCGGGTGGTAGTGGATCTGGAGGATTGCGTCCGACCCCTTCATGAGTGGGCGGCCGACACCTTCGGGCAGCCACCGCGGGGTAGTGCCCGGCGCCCATCCGCCGAGGCTGCCGCTCGGCAGGATGCCGATGCCCCCCTTCGTCGACCCATAGCCGGGGCCGTCGTCGTGCGCGTCCCACTGTCGGCCCTGGCCGCTGATGTCGAGGAAGCAGAGGGCGTGGTGGACCACCTTGCGGTTGCCAGGGCGGAACTCGAACGCCTTCACCATCTTGCCCTCCGGCACGTCGATGGGGATGACGAAGTTGCGGATGATGTCCTTCCCGCCGGCCGGCACCTGGAACGGCTCGGGCATCTTCAGGATCAGGTCGGGCTTGCCGAGTTGCCAGCCGGCGTGGAAGGTCGGCGCGACGGGCAGGTCGGCCGGGTCGCCCTCCGGTGTGCCGGCGTCGGCCCAGGCCTTCAGCGTGGCGATTTCGGCTTTGGTCAGGTGGTTCTCGTCGAGGAAGTGGCCGTACCCGCGGGTCGCCTTCCACGGCGGCATGGTGCCGTCGGTCACGACGCGGACGGTCTGCCGGGCGTGTTTCTTGGCGTCGGTGTAGCTCAGTAGCGGGAACGGGGCGACCTCTCCTTCCCGGTGGCAGTGGGCACAGCGGGCGAACAGCAGCGGGGCGATGTGCCGCGTGAACGTCGGCTTGGCGGGGGCGGTGTCGGCCTTCGGCAACTCATCCTCGAAGAGGCAGCCGATCGGTTCGGTCTTCGCCACCGCCGGCGCTTGGCCTGCCAGCACGGCGGCGACGGCGTCTTTCAGGTCGTGGGTCGTCGCTTTGTCTCGCGGCTTGCCGGGCCGTTCGTACCAGTCGTCGATCCGCCCGCGGTACCGCACCTGGCCGGCGTCATCGAGCACGAAGGCCTCCGGCACGGCGGTCGGCTTCAGCGCCACCGCCATCGCCGCCGACCCGTCGAACAGCACGGGGAAGGTGAACTTGTACTCCTTGGCGTACTTCGCAGCCTCGGCGAACGTCACGCTCGGGTGGGCCACCACGCCGTAGAACTCGACGGTCTTGTCGCGGCCGTTGGCCAGTTTGTTCAACGTCGGGGCGTACCGCTGGCAGAGCGGGCAACTCGGATTCAGGAACAGAACGACCGTGACTTTGGTGCCCGGCCCCTCGCCGACGCGGTGGACCTTGCCGACGGTGTCGAGCAGCGGCGGGAGGTGCAAATCCGCCGCGGGGGCGAACGCCGGTGCGAGCAGCAGGCCGAGCAGAGCAACGGGGCGAATCATTGGCGATCATCCGGTGGGGGCGGGGGGAACCGGCAGCACGGATTGTACCTTGTGGAGCGGGTGGGGGTTTCACCCTGTCATCTCCACACCGACCTCCCCTTGCGTGACCTCGCCGATCACCCACGCCTCGCCGAGTGCCTTGACCACGGCATCGGCGGCGGTTGGCCGGCATACCACCACGAACCCGACGCCGACGTTGAAGACGTGTTCCATTTCCGCCTGGGCGACGTTGCCGAGCCGTTGCAGCCAGTCGAACACCGGCGACACGGGCCAACTCCCCCGCTTCACCACCGCACGGCAGCCTGGTGGCAGGATTCGGCCGAGGTTATCCGGAATGCCGCCGCCGGTGATGTTCGCTAGCCCGCTGATCGCGAACTCGGGCGTCTGCACGGCCGCCAGCATCGCCCGGATCGGCTTGGCGTACAGCCGCGTCGGCGTGAGCAGGCACTCGCCGATGCTCCCGCCAAGTTCGGCGCACTTATCGTGAACCTTTAACCCGGCCGCCTCGAACACGATCTTCCGCACCAGGCTGTAGCCGTTGGAATGCACCCCGCTACTCGCCAGCCCCACGAGCACATCGCCGGGGCGGATGCGGGTGCCATCGATGATCGCATCGCGTTCGACCACTCCGGCGGCGAACCCGGCGGTGTCGAAGTCGCCGGGGGCGTAGAAGTCGGGCAGAATCGCGGTTTCTCCACCAACGAGCGCACACCCAGACTCCAGGCAGCCGTCGCTGATGCCCTTCACCAACTGCTTGGTCAGTTCGGTGTCGTCGGCCGGCATGGCAATGTAGTCGAGGAATACGAGTGGTTCGCCGCCGGTGCAGATGAGGTCGTTCACGCTCATCGCCACCAGGTCGATGCCGACGGTGTCGTACTTCCGCATCAGGGCGGCGATCTTCAGCTTGGTGCCGACGCCGTCGGTACAGGTCACCATGATCGGGTGGCGGTACTTGCCCTCCGGATTCAGGTCGAAGAGGCTGGCGAACCCGCCGCTCCCCTTACCCCCTTTGCGGGGGGGGAACGGCGGGGGGAACACCCGTTTGTCCCAGGTGCGAGAGAGCATGGGGGCGATGCCGGCCATCGTCTCGGCGTAGGTCGTCAGGTTGAGGCCGGCTTTTTCGTACGTCCACGGTTCGGACATGGCGGACACGCTCGGTAGGGTGGCCCGCTCTTTCCGAGGGCGGGTCGGCCCCGACTCTCGGAGAGAGTCGGCCACCCTCGTTATACCGTTCCGTGCGGGAACACGCTCACCCCGCTCCCCGCCGCCAGCACCACCGACGCCGGCGGCACGCCGTTCATCACCGCCCACGCCGGGCCATAGAGCAATCCCCAGTCTACATCAGCGGAGAACGCCTCCACCGGGTACACGTCCCACTCGGGGTGGTTCACCTCGTAGCGGAGCAGCTTCCCCCCGTGCGTGCGGCCGAACCCCCAACTGTGCTCCTTGAAGAAGTGTTCCAGGCTATCTGGCCCTGGCCGTACCGCCGGTTTGGCCCCCGAAGCCGTCAAGGAGTGGGCTTTGCCGCCGACCTCCACTGCGTACGAGGCGGTGAGCAGTTCTGGTGTTTCGATCACCCGCATGGCCATGCGGGCGGCGTGGTACGGCTCGTTGTAAACGGCCCGCGCTACCCACGACACGAACCGCTGCGGCACATACTCCCGCACGAAGCAGACCCCCCGCAGCCCCTGGTACCGCACATAGATTCGCAGGTTCCATTCCGGGAAGTTTCGGAAGCCCGGCCAGCCGACGCCGAGTACCTTCGTGTTCAGGAACTGAAACCCCACAAGGCTACCGAATGCCTGGCCCTCGAAGCGGTCGAGTTCGACGCCGGGCGGCAGGTGGGTGGCGGCCAGGTCGTCCGGCAGCGGATAGTTGGCGAGGATCAGGTTCCGCCAGTCGGCGGTGAGGAATTTGCGAGGCATGAAGGGATTTGTAGACCCGATCCATGAGCAGGCCCAACCGATCAGGGCGTCTCTACTCACGGTCCCACAGTTCATCGTTGGTTCCCAGGTCGAACACGTTGTTTTCGTCGCGGAACGGCCCGACGCGGAGCGGCTCGCTGGACGCGGCCAGGTTGCGGGTCGGTTGCGTGTGCCCTTCCACGTGCCCGTCCAGGTACATCACGTTGGCAATTCGGCCGAAGAATCGGTAGTGAACCGACGGCGAGCGGAGGGACGGCGGCTCGGCGAATGGGTTCTCCACCATGCGTGGCTCGGCCGGGGTGCCGAAGCCGGTCCAATCGACGGTGACCGACGTGACGAAACAGACCGTCTGGCTGGTACTGCGGACGTGTGTGAGCTTCACCGCCTTCCAGAGAGGCGTATTGGCCGGCGGGGGGAAGGTGGTGTTCGTCAGGTACCGCCAGTTGTACCCGTACCCGCCGCTCGCACCGTCGAACCGGAGCAGTACCTTACCGGGAGCCTTCGCCGGGTTTTGCAGGGCCTTCTGGTTGTTCTCCAGGTACGGCATGATGTGCCCGGTGGTTGGATCGACGTCCGCCCCGCCGTGGATCGGGCTGCCGAACCAGTAGCGGTAGGTGCCGTTCTCGAAGGTGAGGGCCGGTGGTAGGTCGTCGGCGTGGGCGGAGGCGTAGTTCTGCACCGCGAGGCCGATCTGCTTGAGGTTGTTCTGGTCGGCCAGCCGGCGGGCGGCGTTTCGCACCTTCTGTACGGCCGGGAGCAACAGCCCAATCAGCACGGCGACGATGGCGATCACCACCAGCAGTTCGATCAGGGTGAAACCACTGCGTCGCATGGGAGGCTCCCGCGGTGTTAGCCATGCTACCTCACGGCGGTCGTGCTGTCGCGGGGCATCGGGGGGCGAACCCCGCCGCTTGCCTACCGACGCGGGGGACGGCCAGCCAGCACCCGGTTGACGTTCAGCAGCACGACGGCGGTGTGGTGTTCGCCGGCCTTTCGCAGGACTGACCGGCCGAATTCGGCGACGAGCGGAGCGACCAGCTGGCGGCCGTCGGTCGGGTCCGGCAGCCCGTGGATGTCCCGCTCGGCCGATGGCCTGGTCGAGTCAATGCGATATGCGGTGGACGTGCGGGACGGAGAAGGGAAGGCGGGGGGCCTGGCGACGCGGTGGCCAGGCGGATTGCCGAGGCAACAGGGTGAGAGGTAGTCAGCGGCTGGGAGCACATCTTCCTGGCAACCAACCGCGAGTGTGCCCCAAGTGCAAGTCGCCGTATTGGAACAGGCCGAGAAAACAGGAAGCGAAAGAGTCAGACGAGCAGCCACAAGCCGATCAGAGCGGCAAGTAGAAAACTCGCAGCCGGGAAAATCGTCATAGAATACACATCGCGTCTGCCGACGTTGTGCGGTAGCATGCGCTAGGGGGTATTCCGTTCCGGGGAGGGCTAGCTCATGTCAGCAGCGCTTGAAGCTACCTACACCGGCCGCAACCCGGTCGATCTTCAGTTGTACAGCGTGGTGGATGCGGCCAACTACTTCCGCATCCACGTCGCCGAAGTGTGCGCGCTGATGGGGTGGGAATCGACGTATGACTTCGACTTCTACTACCGTAGACTCGGCCACGCGATTCCCGCCATGCCGCTGTACGGTCACACCTCTCGCGTCCTAACGTTTCGCAACTTGGCCGACATCTTCGTTGGCAGCGGACTGGTGCGTGGCCAAGAGGATCGACTGACTTCCGCTTGGCGGGTAAGGGAGTTGAAACAGAGGTTCCCTGAGATCACCCTTGTGGGAAGCGGCGAACTTGAAGAGGTGTTGAGTCATGCCGTTCGCTGGATGATCAACCAAGATTCACAGCGACGTGACCCAGAGGAGCGGATCAAGAAGGCGAAATTGCTGCTGATGGAGTTCCGAGGTCGTATCGAGCTTGACGAAGACGGTTCGCCCGCAAGACTATTCCCGTTCACAGGAGCGGACCTCTATAACGCCGCTCGGTTCGTGGCCATCGACCCGTGTGTGAGGTTTGGCCAACCCGCCCTGTCCGAGCGTGGGGTTCCCACGGGCGATCTGTTCGACCGTCACCAAGGCGGCGACTCCATCGCGGAAATCGCAGCCGATTTCGATTTGTCGATCGAAGAGGTTGAAGACGCGATTCGCTTTGAAGCTGGGGTTCGTTTCTGCCAGTGCTGATTGCCATGAACGCCTACGAGGGCCGGCAGTGGGCCAGCGCCGCGTGTACATCGTTGATCGCTGCTTCGGAAAGAGCCTCGCCGAATCTTTGCGCCACGAAGGATTTGACGCCCGCTGGCTAGATGACCACTTCCGGCAGAACACCGAGGACGTGGACTGGATTCCAAAGGTGACTGCGAAGAAGTGGATCATCCTCACCAAGAACCCCAAGATTTTTCAGGTCACGATTGAGCGAGAGGTTTTCATCCGGTGCGGCGCGAGGGTGTTCTCGTTCACGGAAGGCCAGATGAGGGGGTCGAGATTCATCCCCATCGTCCTCCGTGCGATGCCGGCAATCGAGCAGTTCGTGGACACGCATGCAGGGCCGTTCTTTGTGGCCATTCGGCCATTAGGCAGCCTTGAGATGTGGTATCCGCCCTCGTTTGGTCTCATGCCGCACGTCAGGCATCAGCGGCAAGTACGCGGTGATCCGGCCAGCGAAATGGACGGTGCGGCCACCTCAGACGAGCAGGGCGACTAACTCAGCCATCCACCTTCGCGCCGCACGAATCGTGCCGTGCGTCACGTCCGCCCGTTCAAACATCCGGCAAGCGCCAGCGTTACCCGACCCCGTTCGCCTTCCCAGATTCGTGCTACCAACCTTCCCTTAGTCACTTTCCACCCGCTTTCCGTTGTCTTGCCGCCCGTCCACTGGTGTACATTTGTTTGAAATCGGCGTTTTGTGGCAACTCGGACCGTTCTGAGGCAACTCGGGCGGTGAAGAATGTTCTTGGGCAAAGCCTCGTCGCA
>JALOQR010000226.1 GCA_025459365.1 Fimbriiglobus sp. | reverse complement strand
CCGAGCGAGCCGGCCATCTTGGTGAGTTTGCCTTCTTTGTCTCGCAGGCTGAGTAGCCCGTTGTGCATCCACAGGTGGGCGAAGGTGTGGTCGGTAGCGCTTTCGCTCTGGGCCAGTTCGTTCTCGTGGTGGGGGAATTTCAGATCCAGCCCGCCGCCGTGGATGTCGAGGGTGTCGCCGAGCAGCGCCTGGCTCATGACGCTGCACTCGATGTGCCAGCCCGGCCGGCCCTTGCCCCACGGCGAGTCGTACTGCACCTCGGCCGGCTCGTCGGGCTTCGCCCCCTTCCACAGGGCGAAGTCGCCGGGGTTCCGCTTCTTCCCGCTCACTTCGATGCGGGCACCGGCTTCCAGTTGCTCCGGGTCGCGGTTGCACAGCTTGCCGTAGTCGGCGTCCTTGCTCACGTCGAAGTACACGTCCCCGCCGGCGGGGTAGGCGTATCCCTTGGCGATCAGCCGCTCCATCATGGCGATCATGCCGGGGATGTGGTCGGTCGCCTTCGGGAAATGGTCGATCCCCGTCACGTTCAGTTTCTTCAGGCAGTCGAGGTAGTCGGCGGTCATCTTCTCGGCGAGGGCCGGCACGGTGGTGTTGAGTTCCTTCGCCCGGACGATCAGCTTGTCGTCCACGTCGGTGATGTTCACCACCCACGTCACCTGGTAGCCGAGGTGGGTGAGGTACCGCTTGACCACGTCGAAGATCACCGGCCCGACCATGTGCCCGATGTGGCTCGGCTTGTACACCGTCGGCCCGCACACGTACATGGTCACCCGCTCGCCGGGCGACTTGTGGAATGGCTCCTTCTTGCGGGAGAGGGTGGAGTACACTTGGATTGACATCAGAAATCCTTTCACCGCAGAGGACGCGGAGGGCACAGAGAAAGCCGAAATTGAGTCGCACTCAATTCGACCCTCTGTTTTCCTCCACGCCCTCTGCGCTCTCTGCAGTGAATGATTGAATCAGAACGACCACGTGGCAGCCGATCGCCTCGCCGCGGCCGATGTGCCCGACGCTTTCGCCGGTCTTCGCCTTCACGTTCACGCAGTCGGCGGGCACGCCGAGCAGTTCCGCCAGGTTCGCCTTCATCGCCGCCTTCACTGGGCCGAGCTTCGGCCGCTGGGCGAACACGGTCACATCCAGGTTGACAACCCGCCACCCCAGGCGGTTCACACGATCGAGCGCCCCCCGCAGGAAGATGCGGCTGTCGGCCCCTTTCCATTGCGGGTCGGTGTCGGGGAAGGCGTCGCCAATGTCGCCCTGGCCGACCGCTCCCAGCAGGGCGTCGGTGACGGCGTGCAGCACCGCGTCGGCGTCGGAGTGGCCGACCAGCCCTTGCGGGTGGTCGATCGTCACCCCGCCCAGGATGAGCGGGTAACCGTCGGCGAGGCGGTGGGTGTCGTGCCCGGACCCGACACGGAACACGGGCGATCCTCCGGGGAAGCAGTTGCGGATTGTAGTGGTGGTGGGCAGACAGGGGTAGGCGAAGAAACCGCCCCTCGCCGCGGCGCCGGTTCGATCGACAGCCACAGGCGGGCGGGGGACGGTGGCGTTCCGTCCGTCACCGGGCGGCCTTGCCACCCTTCGGGCTGGCGAACACGTCGTCCTCTTTCAACTTCGGCTCTCGGGCGAACGGGTTGTACAGCGGGTCGCCCACCAGCGTCATCATCCAACTGGTCAGGATGGTGGTGCGGGCGAAGCACTCGGCCACCGTGTACTTGCCGGTGGCCAGGAAGCCGAAGAACTCGCCCGCCTTCGGGAAGGCCACCGTGTATGGCTCGCCCACCGGCCCCATCGTGACGGCCGCGCCTTTCTTCAGCAGGTTTGGGCACCACACCTTCGAGTCTTTGTTTCGCAGAGTGGTGGCCTCGCTGCTCGCCAGATGCCAGGCCACCGCCCCGGTGGGGAACGTGCAACTATCAACGAAGTTGGCGTGTGAGTACCACCCGGCGTACAGCGCCGCATCCGGGCATGAGTCCTTCGGGAACACCGGGTCTTTGTCGTCGAGAATCACCTCGAATCCGGCCTTGTTCATCAACTCGGCCGCCTCGCGGAAGGCTTCGTCGTACCCCTGGTAGCCGGTCCACTGCTGCTGGTTCTTCACGTCCAGCTTCATACCGCGGGCGTCGAAGTAGGCCTTGCCTTTCAGCCCGTTGGTCTCGGCGGTCAGGGCGTCGTCCACCAGGCGCTTTGCGATCTCGGACGTTGGGCCGTCGAGCCGGCAGGTGAGGAGTGTGGTCGGCGATTTCTTGCGGTCGGCGTCCGACACCTGCCAGAAGAGTGGGTTCATCTGCCAGCGAGTCAACTCGTACTTCGGCCACCACAGGCACATGAGTTCGCTGTCGACGGCGGCGGTACTCTGGTCGTACTGAAGGTTGGCGATCTGGCGGTTGAGGCGGTCCACCGTTCGCTGGGCGGCGGCGGCCTCGTCGGCCTTCTTGTCTTTCTTGGCGTCGTCGGCCCGCTTTTTCGCCTCGTCCAGTTCGGGCTTTAGCTTTTCGACCTGCTCTTTCTCTTCTCGGCTCGGCATCTGGGCACCGACTCGCAGCGGCACGCCGTACACGCACAGGATCAGCTTGCACGCGTCCTTCTTCCCCTTCAGTGCCTCGCGGAGTGGGCCAGCGAGCTTGGTGTTGTAGTCCTCACGGCTGATGTCTTCGCTTTTCGGGAGCGACAACTCGATGACGTTCTCGGCCGGCACCTTCCGTTTCATCACGTAGTGGGCGGCCACGTCGCGAGAGTCCTTGACGTCTTTGTTGCAGACGATGAAGACGTCTTTCGGTTCGAGGGCGGCAATGGGAGCAGCGAGAAGTAGCACGGCGGCGAGCGAACGCATGGGAGAACTCAGAGATTCCGAGAGACAGCGAACCGGGGGCGAGAGCGACCCGAGCCAGTACGCTCCGGTCGCTCTCGCCCCCGATTCGCGGGGGTGGTGGAGTTACTTCTGTTGCTTCGAAGCTTCCTGGTTGAAGCGCTGGACGGCTCCCTCGAACCCCGGCGGTGGTTTGCCGTTCGCCCCGGTGTTGTTGAGCTTGTCGGCCTGCCCGCGGGTTTCGACCTTCCCGGAATCGTTGCGGATGGTCGGCGGGGCGGTCGGCCCGGCATTCGGGTTCACCCGGCGCTCCGCCACCTGATCCCGTAGCTTCTGCACGGCCGACTCCTCCTGCTTGAGGAACCGCTCGTACTGCTCTTCGGTCAGGTTGCTCTCTTTCAGGAATTCCTTGTTTCCGCGGTACTTCTTGAAGTCGTCGAGCGCCAGTTCGCGGGACTTCAACTGGTTCTCCAGGTTGCCGTCGATCGCCTTGGTGCGGTCTTCCGGCTTCGCCCCACCGGGGCGGTACTGGCGGTCGTCTTTGTCTTTGTTCGCGTTGCGGGCGTCGTCGAGCTTCTGCTCCAGTTTCTTGCGGGCCTGTTCGGCCTTTGCCGGGTCGTCGCCTTGCAGGTCCTTCAAATCCTGTTGAAGCTCCTGGCGGTTCTGCTTACCGATGGCGTCGTCGAGCTTTTGCTCGGCGGCCTTCCGCTCGGCGTCGTCCTTCGAGTTCAACTTCTTGGCGGCATCAGCCAGATCTTTCTTTTGCTGCTCGGTCGGTTCTGGTGGCTGTTGGCCTTTTTGCTGGGCGTTCTTGGCCATCTCCTGAACCTGCTTCTCGGCGGCCTCGCGGGTGGCCTTGTCGTCCGACTTCAGGTCCTTCTGCATTTGCTCGACCTTCTCGCGGTTCTCCTTCCCGATGGCCTTATCCAGTTTCTCCTGGGCGTCTTTCTTCGCCTGTGGGTCTTTGGAGTCGAGGTTCTTGGCGGCGTCGGCGAGGTCCTTCTTCTCCTGCTCGGTGAGTTCCTTGGGTTTTTGATTCTGCCCACCGGCGTTCTTCTGGGCGTCCTTCGCCATGTCTTCGAGTTTCTGTTTCGCCGCCTCCCGCTTGGCCGGGTCGTCCGACTTCAGGTCCTTCTGCATTTGCTCGACCTTCTCGCGGTTCTCCTTCCCGATGGCCTTATCCAGTTTTTCCTGGGCGGCTTGTTTGGTCTTCTCGTCCTTCGATTCCAGGTCCTTGACGGCCTTCTCCATCTCCTTCGGGTCGAGCTTCTCGCCCTTCCCGCTGCCCTGCTTGGGGTCTTTCTGGTCTGGCTGTTGGTCGCCGGTCGGGTTCTTGTCGTCGGGCTTGCCGGCCCCGCCGTTTTGCATCGGGTTCTTGTCGTCGGCCGGCTTCTCGCCCTTCGGCTGGCCGGCGTCCGACGGCTTGGCGGCGCCGCGGTCGTCGCGCTTCTCCGGCTGGCCGGGCATTGGCTTCTCGGGCTGTTGGCCCTCGCCTTTCGCTGCGGCGGCGTCTTTGCTGTCGCCGGTTTCCTTCGGCCCTTCTTTCGGTTGGCCGGCGTCCGGCGGCCCCTTCTTCGACATCGGGTCCTTCTCACCGCCCTTCGATGCGTCTTTGCTCCCGGCCGGTTGGTCCGGGCGTTCGCCCTTCGCCCCGCCGGCGTTCTTCTCGGTGTCGGGCTTGTCGGCCTTGCTCTCCTTGCTCTGCCCACGCTGCGGCGAACCGGACGGCTTCGATCCGCCCAGTTCCTTCGGATCGGTCTTCCGGTCGTCGCTCTTCGGCTGCTCGCCCGACATCGGGTCGCCCTGTGGCGTGGCGTTCTTCTCCGCTGGCGGTTCGGCCCCGCGGGCGTCGCCAGCCGAGCCGTCGCGTTTGTTCTCCTCGCCTGGCTTCCTACCTTCGGGTTTGGTGTCGGCGGGTTGCTCCTTCGACCCCTTGGCCGAGCCGGGGTCGGTGCCGTCCTTCGGGGCGGGCTTGGGCTGGTCGTTGGTGGGGTTCTTCTCGCCCTTCGCGCCGGCGTCGGGGGCGGGCTTGTCGTTCGCCTTTTCGGGTTCGGTGAGGTGGCCACTGTCCTTGCCCTGCCCCGGCTGGCCTTCGGGCTTGTTCGCACCGTCGGGTTTCGGCCCCTCCTTCGGCTCGGCCGACCCCTTCGCCCCGTCGCCGTTCGGCTGGGCGTCGCTCGGCTTGGTGCCGGCCTCGGGCTTGGTCGGCTCACCCTGCGACTGGTCCCCGTCGCTACGGGCGTCGCCGGCTTCCTGTTTCTCCTGCCGTTTCCGCTCCTCGATCTTCTTCTTCAACTCCTCCACCTTCTGTTGCTGTTCCTTGTCGGACGGGGTACCGTCCCCGCTGCCCTCCTGTTTACCGTCCTGCTTGTCGCCTTGCGGTTGGCCTTCGTTCTTGTCGCCGTTCTTCTGGCCCTGCGGTTGGCCCTCTTGTTTGCCGTCTTGCTTGTCGCCCTGCGGCTGGCCCTCTTGTTTGTCGCCTTTCGGCTGGCCGTCTTGCTTGTCGCCCTGCATCGGGTCTGGCTTTTGCTCGGGCGGAGGCTGGTCGCGGCGCTCGGGATCGCGGCTTTGTTCCTCGGGTCGGGTTTCGTTCTTCAGCTTGTCGTCCGTCTTGTCCTGGTTCGCCTTTTCCTCCTGCTTCCGCTCTTGTGCCTTGTTCTGTTGCTGTTGCTGCTTCTCCGGTTCCTTCGGCGCGGCGACCAGTTTCACCCGCTTCTTCGGGGTGGATTCGGCCTCGTTCGCCTTTGGTTCGGTGCAGTTATCGAAGGCGGCGAGCCAGTACAGAAGCACATCGCCTTCTTTCAGCGTCACCGGGCCGCCTTTGGCGTCGGTCAGTTGGTCGAGCCGCACCGAGTCCTTGTACATCGGGGCGCCGTTCTCGCCGGTCAGGTCGGTGAGCAGGGTACCGTCCTTCTCCCGCAGGAGGGGCTTGCCGTCGAGGTATGCCTTCGGCTTGATGGCGAGGGCGTCGTTCCCTTCGAGCTTGAAGCGCAACTCGACCCCGGCGATGCCGTGGTCGTCCCGCACGCTCCCGTTTACTTCCAGTTGGCCGTTCAGCGGCAGGGTGACCTCGTCTTCCTGTGGCTTGGTGATCTTCACCTCCGGGGCGAAGTCGGGGTCAACCTTGATCGGGTAGTCGGCGGTGGCGGTGGACACCTCCGGGCCGGTCGGCTTGAAGTCGATACGGTAGGTGCCGTCGGCGGTCAGCTTGAGCTGGAACCGCACGCGGTCCCGGCCCTCGCCGAACACTTCACCGCGGACAACCTCGCGCAGGCCATCCACGGTGGCGGTGGTCAGGCGGGCGGAGTCGAGCGGGCGGTTAGCTTTGGCGGTAAGCGTGACCACCGTACCGCGGACGGCCTTCAACTCGGCCCCCTGGCCCTGGGCGTTCGGCCACTTCAGGTAGGCGGGGAACTGGTACACGGCCTGGAACTCGCCGAGGGCGGCGCGGGTGCGGACGGTCACGCGGTGTTCGGCGGTGCGGGCGTCACCGGCGGCCACCCGGTAGAGGAAGCCGTTCAGAATGGTGCCGCGGCCGAGGTCGGTGCGGAACTCACGGGACGAGCCGGCGGAGGTGAGGGGCAGTTCCACCGTGTCGGGCGAGTCGGGGTTGTACCGTACCAGCAGGCGGGGTTTCTCGGGGCCGTTCGGGTCGGGCACCCGGCCGTCGAGGTGGACGGCGATGGTGAGCGGTTGGCCGTCAGTCAGTGTGACGTCGCCGCCCTGCGGCTCGTCGATCACGATGGCAGTGGCAGTGGCGATCTCGGCCGGCTTGAACGGCACCACCGCCCGGCCGAGCAGCGAGAGGAACTGCGGCCCGCTGAACACGAGGAAGAGCACGGCCAGCACCAGCACCAGCACTCCGGCGGCTGAGCCGAGCCAGACAAGCGGCTTCGAGCCGGTCGCGGTATCGACATCCGCATCGGCTACCCCGGCGGCCGCCTTCGCCCCGACCGCCGCCCGCACGCTGCCGGGCAGCGGTTCGTCTTGCAAATCGACGTAGTTGATCAGCACGTTCTTGGCGTCGGGCATCGTCCCTTCGATCTTGCGGGCGACGTACCGCGGGTTTACCCGCCGCCGCATCGGGCGGACGACGAGGAAGTACGCGATCGCCCCGAGGCCGGCGAGCAGGCCGGCGAGGCCGAGCAACCGCACCCAGTCGGGCAGGTTCAGCAGGCGGTCTAACGTGACGACAACGGCGAGGTAGCCGAGCAGAACGACGGCGGCGGCGGCGGCCCCGGTGAGCAGGTCGTTGGTGCGGACGCGGCCAGCGGCGGTGGCGATGGCCCGCTCAACGGCGGCGGCGGGGTTCGGCTTGGCGGGGGGGGCCGTGGCCATGCGGCAGCTCCATCCGGAGAAAACGGTTCGACGTTACCGATTATACCTGATGCGGTTTCGACGGGCGAAGGCGAAGGGCGTTGGCGTTACGCGGGTGAAGATGAAGAGATCCGGCGGACTGGTGAAAAATGGGGTAAAATGGCGAATACTTAGCGAGTACGTCAAAACTACTGTTGACAATTTTATGTGGTCTGCTCAACATTTCGTGTGTTGTGGTTAAGTCACCACAACGCGGAGTCGATCACTTCCACACGGAGGCCGCCATGCTGAACGCTGTCTTTGGACACAAGCA
>JALOQR010000225.1 GCA_025459365.1 Fimbriiglobus sp. | reverse complement strand
ATTCTGGCTGGCCGGCGTCGTGGTAAACAGCGGTACCAGGTTTTGCACGCTCTGTGTGAGGGCGACACTGGCGGAGTCGATGGCCTGTTCGGCCATCTTCCGCACCTCACCGCCAACGCGGTCGATGAGCTTGTCGAACAAGCCAGAGAATACCCCACGCCCGCCGATCCCACCGGCGGCTGAGTACGATGTGGTCTGGCTCTTCTGGTGGAATACTAGCAAGCCAGTGATGAACCCGGCGGCGGCGGCGGCACTCACCGTGGCCCACGGGTGTTCCTCGACGGTGGACTTGACCGGGATCGAGCCGACGGTGTCGCGGATCATTTTCACCACCGTTTCCGGGTTGGCCATGCGCTTGAGTTTGGTGACCGTGTCGCCGACCGTATCGAGGGTGTCGGTGACTGTGCCGACGGCGCTGGCGACCGTCTGGAGTGCCTCGTTGACGGTGCCGGTGGTCGCACCGCCCAGGTTCTCGATCTTGCTCGCCAGTTCCTCTCGTTTGGCGGCGATTTGCGCCTCGATTGCCTCGGGGGAGTTGGGGCCTACTTCAGTCGGTTCACTAGCCATGACCAGCTCTCCAGGAGGGAACGGAGTGTACGGCGGGGCAGGAAATCGAGCTTGGACAGAGTGCGTGTGGCCTTCCAGGCAGCCAGCCCGCCGACCACCATCAGGCCACCGCCCCACAGGAGCCACGCTGCCCATTCAGGCAGTGTCGGGGCGAGTTCGATCGTCAGACGCACCAATCCAGTCAGGAGAAAGAGCAGGCCGATGACCAGGACAGAGCAGGCCATGGCCAGGATGATGCTCCCGCGAGAGGCGCGGTCGCCCATTGCTCGCACCTCGGCTGCGAACAGGTTGCCATGCTCTTCCACCAGGGTGGTCGCGTCGGTGGCGATATCGGTGGTGATACTCGTGATGACGGCAACGGATGCAGCCGGAGTGTCATCGTCTGATGGCCGCGCCCCGTCGGAGGCGGCGACGGGCCCATTGATGGTGTGTGTGCGGGGTTCCATGTCTATCCTCGCCCGGAGTTCCAAACCGCGTACTCGGAGGAGTGTCGGCAGGTGTCGTGCCAACGGCCGCGGCCCGACCCCGTCGGTCGGACCGCGGCCGTTGAGTAGGCGGTGCGGATCACTGCTCGGCGAGTTCGATCTGTTGGCGGATCTGATCAAGTTCGGAGAGATGCTGCTGGCAGCGGGGGAGCAGTTCGCTGCGGATTAAGTGCTTGTTCTCGGTCGAGAGGTCGTCACCCTGGAGTGCCTGCTCATAGTCGTTGATGCCGTGCTCTTCCCCCTGCTTGAGAGCCGCGAGAGCCGTCTGTGGGCCTAGCAACTTGGCCGCCCCTTGCACAGCATTGGCAAATACCCCCCAGGCTCCGGCCCCATCCGACGGCTCTCCACCGTGAGCGCGGATGCGAGTTTGGAGCTTGGCCACGTGGTCGGCGTGTTCCTCGCGGATCCGGCGGAGGGATTGAGCGTCGAGGTACTCGTCCGAGTCGTGGAGTTTTTCGATGGCCTGGTCATATGTCTCGACCGCGGCGATCTCTCCCCGGAGCAAGGAGTTGAGGGTGTCGACCTCACCGGCGGAAGTGGCCGGGTTGCGGCCGGCGTTCATGTCGATGCCGTCGTGGTGCATATTCTGGATCCTCGGCATGGGCCGGACACCTCGCCCGGCGACCAATGCTTGCGGTTGCACCCGGAATGCCAACGAACCGGAAGTAAATTCGTCGCCGCAGGCCTGCGAGCAGTTCACGCTCACAACCCACGGCGACGAAGGAGCAGAGCGTCTCGTTTCAATCTCGCTTGTACTCGGCCTTATCGATCTTGTAGAGCGCCACTTTGTCGGTCACGCTCCGCCGCGACAGACCGGTGATCTTGGCACACTTGCCAACGTGCCCACGGGTCTTCCGCAACGCCTTTCGCAAGTAACGTTCCTCGAAGGCGGATGTCAGTTCGGCCAACTGGATGGCCAGCGGGCGTGACAGATCGACTTGAAGTTGGGTCTTTGGCCCTGTTCGGTTGGCCACGTCGGGTGGTAGGTCCACCGGCTGAATCACTCCCTCCTTGGCCGTCACGCACGCTCGCTCGATGGCGTTCTCCAGTTGCCGGACGTTCCCTGGCCACTCGCACTGCACCAGCACCCGCATGGCCTCCGCGTCGATCGAACACGGCTTCCCCGGCCGAGAATACTTCTGACAGAAGTGCTCGGCCAGAAGTGGGATGTCCTCCGGACGGTCCCGGAGCGGCGGCAGGTCGATGCGAATCACGTTCAGCCGGTAGAACAGGTCCTCACGGAATCGGCCGGCCTTGACCAGTCTCTCGAGCGGTTGATGGGTCGCG
Source organism: Fimbriiglobus sp. (assembly GCA_025459365.1). Taxonomy (GTDB): domain Bacteria; phylum Planctomycetota; class Planctomycetia; order Gemmatales; family Gemmataceae; genus JALHQU01. Next base: position 5,206 of record JALOQR010000225.1, on the reverse strand, counting down.
GCGATCACCCGCACGTCGAGGTCGATGGGTTGGATGCCCCCCACTCGTTCGATTCGCCGCTCCTGGAGAACCCGGAGTAGTTTTACCTGTACGGGGGTGGGTAGATCGCCGATCTCGTCGAGGAACAGAGTACCGCCGTTCGCGTGCTCGAATCGACCCTTCCGCTGGCCGGTCGCCCCGGTGAACGACCCTTTCTCGTGCCCGAACAGTTCACTCTCCATGAGGGTCTCGGGCAAGGCAGCGCAGTTGACCGCCACGAACGGGCCGGGGCGGAATCCGGCCGAGGCCTGATGGATGGCCCGCGCCACCTGCTCCTTACCGGTGCCCGTCTCACCCAGAATGAGCACTGTGCTAGCGGTGTCCGAGATACTGGAAATGAGGTCGAATACCTCGCACATCCGCGGGCTTTTGCTCAGCACATTCTGGAACGACCGCCGCCCTTGTAGTTCAGCCTGGAGAGCAATCACTTCGTCGCGGAGTCGTCGCTCGCCCAGCGCATGCTTCACTAGAAGGCACAGGTGCTGCGGATCGGCTGGCTTGATGAGAAAGTCGTAGGCCCCGGCCTTGAGGGCGTGAACAGCCTCGTTCACCCCGCCATGCCCAGTGGTGACGATCACCGTCACGGGTAGGTGTTCCGCCCGAATGGAGTCGATCAACTCCAACCCCGTCACACGTGGCATTCGCAGATCGGTCACGAGTACGCTGTACGGCCGTACTCGCAGTTTCTCCAGTGCCTCCTGACCGTCGGCCGCGGTGTCGACCTCCAGGCCGAGAGTGTAATGGAGAACCTGACGGAGCGATTCGCGGGTGTCCTCGGCGTCTTCGGCGACCAGCACACGCTGGATGACACCGTTCGTCTGGGGCGCTTCCGATGTGTGTGCCAGGACGGTCGCCCGGGACGACGCCGACGGAATTGTTGGCAGGGGGGGCGAAGAATTCGAGACGTTGTCGAACTGAATCGGGGGGTCGGGGTCGGTCATGAGCGGAGAGGAGCTCAGGGGGAAGCGGATGAAAAGCGCCAGTCAGGGGCGGGTCACTGCCCGTGGGGCGGTCCTCTGCCCAATACGGCGCAACGGCCTACCCAATGCAGGTGCCGGGCCGCTCAGGTCGGAAAAGGCATGTCCGTTCCAACCGGTGACGAAACTCCTGCCCCCTCAAGGGCTTTCGGAGCTCACCGTGTGGGATTCGTCGGAGAGACACCCAGGGGATGAGAACCCAGAGTGACAGCAATGAGAAGCCGGATGCTCAACCGGCATAGCCGTGTGGATGGGAGCTATGCCACCGCCAGGCTGTCTCGATGATCGATCGCAACGCCGGGAAGCGAGGCTCCCATCCCAGTTCGCGGCGAATGCGAGCCGGATCGGCCACGAGGGCCGGCGGATCGCCGGCCCGCCGCGGCCCCTCCCGCACTGGGATCGCCCGCCCACAGACTTCCTCACACGTCCGAATGACTTCCCGCACGCTGTACCCGGTGCCGGTGCCCACATTCCATGCTCGCCCGCGTCCCGGTTCTATGGCCGCAAGCGCCCGCAGGTGGGCATCGGCCAGGTCCTCGACGTGAACGAAATCGCGGATGCAGGTGCCATCGGGGGTGGGGTAGTCGGTGCCAAAGAGGTCGAGGTGGGATCGCCGTCCGAGAGCGGTCTGCAAGGCAAGCGGAATGAGATGCGTTTCGGGGGTGTGGTCTTCACCACGAGTACCGTCGATCGAGGCCCCGGCGGCATTGAAGTACCGCAGGGCAGCGAACCCCAAACCATAAGCGGCCGCGAAGTCGGCGAGCATCTGTTCGACCACGAGTTTGGTCCGCCCGTAGGGGTTGACCGGAGACTGCAAGTGATCCTCGGGGATGGGAACCTGCTGGGGGACACCGTAAGTGGCGGCGGTGCTGGAAAAAACGAATCGCCGCACACCGTGCCGACGAGCAGCCTCGATGAGGTGAAGGCTGTTAGTGATGTTGTTGCGATAGTAAATGGCCGGTTCGACAACCGACTCGCCAACAGCCGTACTCGCCGCAAAGTGGATCACGGCTTCGATCCCTTCGGCAGCGAACAAGGCGTCTAACCCGGCGGTATCGGCCAGATCGCCGGAGCGAAGCAGGCCCGCAGGAACAGCGGCGGCGTGCCCGAGAGACAGATTATCGAACACCACCACCGAGTGACCTTCGGCCAGGAGCCGATGGACCGTGAAACTGCCGATGTAGCCAGCTCCACCAGAAACAAGGATGCGCATGGGCTGGGATCCAGGATGACGTATCGCGGGGTTTTGCCTTGGTTAGTCGACCCCCACGGTGCGACAACCGCTCAGTTTAGTTGCGAATGGCCGGGTTGCGAGTGCGTATCGCCCCCCGCCCGCCAAACAGTAGCAGGCCAACACCGGCAACCAGGGCGATGACGGCGAACGGCCCGAGAATGGCCCCGAGTGGCCAACCATTCTGGACGATCTGCTGGGTAGCGGGGGTCGTGGCGGTCTCACTGGTGGCTGCTCCGTTGAGGGAGAGCAGGCAGAAGGTGCTGAGAACCACCCCCAAAACGATCAGTAGCCAGGCGGTCATCTTCATGAACAGGTCGGACCTCATTCTCTCCTCCGCGTTGTCGTGGTGACATCTCCCTCAATGCACCCGCCATGCCGATGGCACCGGGATTGCCCGACGGACTGTTGACCACCCCGAACCGGTGAGAGTCGCATGTCTTCAACGAAACTGGATTGGCAGCGGGCCCTCGTCACCATGTCGGCAACGGTGACTTCGGCAGTGGTGATCGTCGCCGTGTACTGGATGCGGTCGGTGTTCATCCCGATTGTGCTGGCCATCTTCCTCACCTACGTCCTTGCCCCTCTGGTGAGGTTCGCTCAGCGATGGAGGTTGGGGCGGCTGCCGGCGGTCGTTTTGGTGGCGGGAGTTGCTCTGGCGGTGTTCCTGGGTACGACGGCCGTACTGGCCCAGCAGATGTCGGGGCTTAGCGAATCGTTGGCCGAGAACAAAGACCGCATTATTGGCAAACTGGCCCAGGCCCGAGCGGCAATCGTGGGGGACGGCGAGTCGCGGTGGGGGAAGATGCTGGGCGAGTTTGAACAGGCGGTGGCCCCCCGTCACCCCCCCGCCGACGGGGCCGCGTCGGTAGTGGTAGAACCCGTTGGGTCGGACTGGCTGAGCCGGTTCGATGGTATTCTCGGCCCGCTCACCGAGACGTTCGGTCAAGTCGCATTCGCGTTCATCCTGGTGGTCTTCATGCTCCTTGCCCGGGAAGACCTTCAGGACCGGGTACTGCGGTTGCTCGGGGACGATCGAATGACCGACGCCACCAGAGCGACTGGCGAAGCCAGTGGGCGGATCAGCCGATACCTGCTCTCGCAACTCGTTCTGAACGTGGGATTCGGGCTGCTGTGCGCGGTGGGTTTATTCGCGATGGGGGTCCCCTACGCCCTGCTGTGGGGGTTCATCGCCTTCCTCATGCGCTATGTCCCGTACCTGGGCACGTGGGTGGGGGTCGTTCTTCCGGCCGGGTTCTCGTTTGCGATCTCCGAAGGGTGGTGGCAGCCAGTGGGGGTCATTGCTCTGTTCCTCGGACTGGAAGTCATCTCGAACAACCTGATCGAGCCTCGGTTGTACGGCACCTCGCTCGGGGTATCCGAGGTGGCCTTGTTGGTGTCGGCAGTGGTGTGGTCATTCTTGTGGGGTCCGCTCGGCCTGATTCTGTCTGGTCCGATCACCACCTCGCTGCTCGCAATCGGGAAGTACCTGCCCGCGTTCCGCTTCTTGTACATCCTGCTCGGCACGGAGCCGCCACTCACTCCGCCGGTGTCGTTCTTCCAGCGACTGATGGCCCGCAACCAAGACGAAGCGTTGCGGGTGGTCACGGCCGCGGTACCAGTCGCGAATCCCGAAGCGGTTTTCGACGATGTGGTGGTGCCGGCCCTGTCGCTGCTTGTGCAAGCTCGGCGAGATGGTGCATTCGATGGCGATGAAGAGAAGCGGACCCTGACCATCACCCGGGAAGTGGTGGAGGAACTGGGCCACGAGGTGCGGGGGCGGGGCGAGCGAGCGGCGGTGGGCGGGCGACGGCTGCGGATGCTCTGCTGCCCCGCGTCCGAGGAAGCCGAGCGGGTGTCGCTCGATGTGCTCGTCGCACTGTTGCCGGAAAACCGGTGGGAGGTGCGGGTGACGGCAGTCGATACCCTCACCTCCGAGTTACTCGACGGAGCGGCCGCGTTTGCCCCCCAAGTCGTGGTGGTGGCCAGCCTACCACCGAACGGACTGGCCCATGTGCGATACCTGTGCAAAAGGTTGCGCGGACGGCTACCAGGCACCTACGTACTCGTCGGGCGGTGGGGTGAGGCCGACGCGGCCACAGTGACAGCTTCCGTTGCCGATACAGGGGCGTCGGCGGTAGCGACCTCTTTGCTTGAGGCCCGCAACCAACTTGCCGCCTACGCCCCCGTGTTCTCCGACACCTCGTCCGAATCCGTCCTCCCGTCGCTGGGCGGGCCGTTGATTGGCACGCCCCCTGCCACCGCGGTTGGCCATCACACGTCGTCGGATGTGTGAATGGTCCGCGACAGACGACTCATGAACCCACAGGGGAGCTAATCATGGCCAACACGAAGGACCGCATCCACGGTGGCATCGAACAGACCGCCGACGCTGCCAAGGGGGCGGTGAACGCCGGGAAAGATGCCGCCCATCAGGCCACCAGCGAAGGAAGCGGGATGGTGCAGCAGGTGGCAGACAAGGCGTCCGAGTTGCTCGACCAGGGTAAACAAGCGGCGAGCGACGCCGGGCAAAAGGTGCAGCAGTGGGCCGGCGACACTTACGATGCCGCTGCCCGCGGGGTGACCCAGGCCTACGACGCCACCACTCAGGCCGTGGGCCACTACGGCGACGAACTCACCGGGTTGATTCGCCGCTACCCCATCCAGGCCTTGCTCGTCGGGTTCGGGGCGGGCTTGTTGGTCAGCCGACTGATCAAGAGTTGAACGTGGGAGGGGCATTCCCCTTCCCACCGGCCGCCCCAGCGGGGCGGCCATTTTTCTCACCACCACGGAGACGACACCATGAACCGCATCCTGTTCGCCTTGATCGCACTGACGTCGGCCTTCACTCTTGGGTGTAGCAATACCAGCCCGACCGGCGGAGGCAAACCGACCAATTCAAGCACCCACGGCGGTGAATCCAGGGGCACGACCTACGACCGGGGAACCGGGGCAGGTA
>JALOQR010000019.1 GCA_025459365.1 Fimbriiglobus sp. | reverse complement strand
GGCAGGAGGTGGCGCATGGGAGTGTCTCCAGTGAGGGTTTACCAGTCGCCGCCGAGCACTTCGCCGCCGGCCGGGGTGAGCGCCCACCACCACGTGTTCGGCGACACGCTCGCGTTCACACCTCGCACGCTCCCGTCGCCCATCCCCACCAGGATGGCCCCGGTGTGGATCTGCTGGGCGAGGGCCGGGTTGCACTGGGTGCTCCACTGCCGCTGCGGGATGACCTGCGGCTTGGCGTTCGCCCCGACCATGCCGGGGAACACCGAGTTGACCGTGTACCCGGTGGCCCCGTTCGGCGTCCCGTACCCGAAGATGGGCATGTAGCTGACGTTCCACGCCCCGTGCCCCCACAGCGGGGAGTAGTTCTGGTTGCAGGTGCGGAACCGCTCGGCGAAGAACACGGTGTTCGACGTGCCGTCGCTGACGCGGGTCAAGTCGAGGTTGGAGAGCATGTTCGCCGGGATGGTGTTGCCGGCGGCGGGGTTGCCAAACACCTGGAAGTTGGCCGCGTAGTTGCCCGGCATCCACAGCCCGGCCGGGTCCTCGTTGCTCACCCACCCCGGCTGCCAGATGCCGGCGTCCGCCCACGTCGCATCGGACGGGCAGAAGTACGTCTTGATCGGATAGGTGCAGGCCATGCGGGTCCGCGGCGGGCTGGAGACGATCTGGAAGTAGGCGTCGCTGTTGGCAATGCGGAACAGGTTATCCTGTTCGATGTACGGCAGGATCTGGAAGAACAACGGCCCTCTTGGCAGGGGGCTGGAGAACCCGCGGTCCATGTCGGGTAGCCGGCTGTTGGCGTCCTGATACCCGTGGGTTGCCAAGCTGATCTGTTTCAGGTTGTTGCTGCACTGCATGCGGGCGGCGGCCTCACGGACCTTCTGGACGGCTGGCAGCAGCAACCCGATGAGGATGGCGATGATCGCGATCACCACCAGCAGTTCGATCAGCGTGAACCCGAGACGGGTTCGGGAGAGGGAGGACATGACAACACCCGATGGGAGGAATCGCGGGCAGACGGCCCGCCGTTCGAGTATGTGCCAGACTGTCCGCAGAGGCAAGCGGAAGGGTGAAAACGGCCGATCGCGGTGTAGGACAACTCTGGTCTCCCCAGCGGGTTGAGGATCATGAACATCGTCGGCATCGGCACGCACATTCTCGACTGCCCGCGGGTGCGAAAACTGATCGACACCCACGCCGAGAAGTTCATCGAGGAGGTTTACACCCCCGAGGAAGCGGCGTACTGCCGTGATCGGTCGCACAGTACCGAGTTCTACGCTGGCATTTGGGCAGCCAAAGAAGCGGTGTTCCGCTCACTGGGGATGAAGTGGAAGCGGGGGGTGGACTGGCGAGACGTGGTCATCGAGTGTGTGAGCGCGATCGAGCCAAAGGTAACGGTGCGGGGACCAACGGCCGAGCGGATGGCGGCCCGCGGGGCGACGCGGGTCATGGTGTCGTTCAGTTACTCGCGGATGTTCGCAACGGCGACGGCCATTGCCATCCGTGCGTGAAGTGGCTGAGCAAGAGCTCTCACCAGGGTATGCCTTACCGCGCGGGGTGGCCCGGCAACAGATCCCGCAGCGCCTCCGCCAGCCCCTCGTACTTCCACCCAAATCCTGCTTCTTTCAGTCTCGACGGCAGCGCTTTCTGCCCGCCGGTCACCGCCACCGCGACCCCGCCGAGCACCACCTTCAGGGCGAAGACCGGCACCGGGAACAAGTTCGGCCGCTTCAGCGCCTTCGCCAGTTCGCGGCTGAACTCGGCGTTCGTCACCGGGTTCGGCCCGACCGCGTTCACCGGCCCGCTCATCGTCGGGGTGTCGAGCAAGAACAGGAGGAGTGAAGTCATGTCGGCATGGTGAACCCACGGCACCCACTGTTTCCCGCTGCCGATGCGACCGCCCACGAACATCCGAAACGGCCTCGCCATCTGCGGCAGCGCTCCTCCCTCGGGATCGAGGACGATGCCCGTCCGCGGGTGAACCACACGCACCCCGGCGGCGCGGGCTGCATCGGCGGCAGATTCCCACGCCACACACATCTCAGCGAGCACATCGTTGCCGGCCGGCGTCGTTTCCGTGATCTCAGCGTCGCCTGTGTTGGCCCCGTAGTAGCCAACCGCCGACCCGCTCACGAAGACCTTTGGCCCACCCTTCGCCAGCGCCTCGGCGATCAGTCGCGTACTATCCACCCGGCTCGATCGAAGTCGATTGACCTGCTCGGTGTTCCAACGTTTTCCCAGGATCGGCTCACCCGCGAGGTGAACGACGGCATCGCACTCGGCGAGTTTCGTGAGCCAGTCGCCAGGGCGTGTAGGGTCACCAGTTACGGGAGTAAAGCCGGCCCGTGGCTCGGCCGGCTGGCGAGACAATGACAGCACGCTGTCACGACGAGCGAGTAGGGCATCGATGAGGCGGCGACCGATCAGTCCGGTTCCACCGGTCATGAACACATTCATAAGCGGGAGGTGGGCCTGGGGCGGGTGTAACGGTTGTAACGGTCCCGAAAAGTGGGACTATGGTCGAAACAACAACCGAAATCAGGCGGGGGGAGATCACCCGGGTATGTTTGGGGGTAAGTCACACCGCGTGCGGTGCGACCCCCAGAGCCGCCCGGAGTGTTCCCCGCACTCCGGGCGGTGTTGTTTTGGCGAGCCGAAGGCAATAGCCCCCTGAATCTGAAAACGCCAGTGGACTGACGCCCCCCGCTCGCCGGTCCCACTACCACCGTAGCCAACTCGGTGCCTCCCCCATCGGTGGTAGTTTCACCACCGTCGCCCCGGAAACATTCGGGTGCCCCTTCACTGCCACCACCGCCTCATCGGGTGGCACGCTGTCCAGGTTGAGCACACCGATTGCCTCACCTCCGGGCGCCGCCCCAGCCCGGCCGACCGTCATGGCCGCAATGTTGACGTTGTGATTGCCGAAGATGTTGCCGACGAACCCGATCAACCCCGGCACGTCGCGGTGGGTAAACACGAACAGCGTGCCGTCGAGGTAGCTCTCCAGGCGGTATGGCCCGAGTTGCACCAACCGCGGGTACTGCTCGCCGAAGAGTGTTGCGGCTGCGGTGTACGTCTTTTTCTCCGTCTCGACGTCGGCCGTCACGAGTGAGGAGAAATCGCCCCGCTTGTTGCTACTGCTTTCGACGATCTCGATGCCCCGATCGCGGGCGACCACCTCGGCGTTCACAAGGTTCACTCCCTGAGCGAGGCGGCTTTCGAGCAACCCCACGGTGAACGCGGCGGTGAGCAGCTTCGTTTTCTTCGACGCCAGTTCACCCTTGTAGTTGAGCACCGCCCGGCGGATTTGCCCCTGGGCCATTTGCGATTGCAGTTGACCGAGGCGGTGGGCCAATTCCACGTATTGCCGCAGGCTGTCCAGTTCCGTCCGATCGAGCGCGGCCATGTTCACCGCGTTGGCCACGATGCCCCGCAGAAGGAAGTCGGCGAGGAGTTCCGCCGCCTCAACCGCCACGTTCTCCTGGGCCTCGAACGTACTCGCCCCGAGGTGCGGAGTGAGCACGATATTCGGAGCGTGCAGCAGGGGGTTGTCTTGTGGTGGTGGCTCGGTGGTGAATACATCGATTCCGGCCCCGGCGATGACCCCGGCCTTCAAGGCCTCCGCGAGGGCTTGCTCGTCGTAGATGCCCCCGCGGGAGACGTTCAGGACCCGGGCGGTCCGTTTCATCTTGGCCAACTCGGCGGCCCCGATCAGCCCCTTTGTCTCACCCGTCATCGGCACATGCACAGTCAGGAAGTCGACTTTCGGCAGCATGTCTTCGATCCCGGTCGCGGCGTCGAACCCAAGTTCGGCGACCTTTGCGGGGGTCACGAACGGGTCGAACGCCAGCACCGTCATCCCCAACCCGACGGCCCGCTGAGCCACCTCGCGGCCAATCCGCCCGAGGCCGACCACGCCGAGCGTTTTGCCGGTGAGTTGCGTACCCATGTACTTGTTGCGGTCCCACTTACCCGACCGCATGCTGGCGTCCGCCGCCGCTATGTGCCGACTGAGGGCAAACATCAGGGCGACGGTGTGTTCGGCGGCGGAGATAGTATTCCCGCCGGGAGTGTTCATGACCACGATGCCCTTGCGGGTCGCCGCTTCCACGTCGATGGTATCGACGCCAGCACCGGCACGAGCGATCGCTTTCAGACAGCCAGGGTCGGCGAGTAACTCGGCGGTGATCTTGGTGGCGCTTCGCACCACCACGGCATCGGCGGCACGGAGGGCATCCCGTAGAGCTTCATCCTTCAAACCAGGGCGGTTATCCACTTCGATGCCGGCGGCGGTCAGAGCGTCGACCCCGGCGGATTCCAACTTGTCGGCAATGAACACGCGAGGCATGTCAGTCCTTGAACAAAGGCCACGGGGCGTCGAATGGGAGGGGAAAGATTAGTTTACGGATGCAACTGCGGACGTGAGTAGTTCCGCGGCTTCGTCCACCTCGGCCTCGGTCGTCCCGCGTCCAACCGACAACCGCACCGCTCCGCGACACACCTCCTCCGAGCACCCCATTGCGGCCAGCACGGGGGAGGGCTTGAAGCGCCTGGCCTGCCCTGGCTTGGTTTCGTGGCACGCCGACCCGACGCTCGCGGCGATCCGGGGAACCCTCTCCAACAACTCCGGCCCGAGTTGCCCACGAAAACTGACGTTTAGCGTATTTGGCAGGCGGAAGAGCAGGTGGCCATTGAGAACGAGCTTGTCGCCGAGTGTTTGTCGGAGCCGCGAATGCAGGCGGTCCCGCAGGGATTTCAGCCGTTCGGTTTCGGCGGGGAGTGCATCCGCGCACAGGCTGGCGGCTACCCCCAGCCCTACGATGTATGGCGTGTTTTCGGTGCCCGCCCGACGGCCAGCTTCGTGACCGGCGCCGTGGATGAGCGGTTGCAGCTTCACTCCGTCTCGCACGAACAGCGCGCCGACGCCTTTCGGGGCGTACAGTTTGTGCCCGGCGACGGTGAGCAGATCGACGTTCAACTCGTTCACGTTCAGTGTCACCTTGCCAAGCGACTGGGCCGCGTCGGTGTGAAACAAGAACTCGAACTCCGACTTCAACCCTCCAACCTCACGGACCGGCTGGAAGGTGCCGACCTCGTTGTTCGAATGCATCAGCGAGACGAGACGGACCCCGGCCTGACTGGCACGGAGGGCGGTTCGCACGGCGTCGGGATCGATCCGCCCGGTGCCGTCCACCGGCACCACCGTGACGGTCGTGCCGTGCATTTTCAGCCACTCGACCGGTTTCGCCGTGGCCGGGTGTTCGACGGCCGATGTGATGACGTGTAACCCGGCCGGGTTTGTACAGACTCCCTTGAGTGCGAGGTTGCTCGCCTCCGACCCGCCGCCGGTGAACACAATTTCCGATGGCATGGCCCCGAGTAGGTCGGCAAGTTGTTGCCGGGCGGTGGCGACGGCGTCGCTCGCGGCTCGGCCGTACTCATGCCCACTACTCGGGTTGCCCCAAAGGTCGCGGAGGGCGGCGGTGATGGCGTCGGCCACGGCCGGATCGACCGGCGTGGTCGCGTTGTAATCGAGGTAGATGGGGGGCATGGGTGTTCGCCGGGTGGACGTGCCCGCATGATAGCAGCATGGCTGCAACCCCCATGCTCGACGTCGCCGTCGCCCGCGAGGTCGTCCTCCGCCACGCCAGGCCGCTCTCACCACGGACGGAACTGCTCGGCCCGGATGTGCTCGGTGAAACACTCGCCGAAGACGTGACCGCCGACATCGACTCCCCGCCATTCGACAAGTCGATGATGGACGGGTACGCCGTCCGCACGTCCGACCTGATCGCCCCCGGCATCTCGCTCCACGTGGTGGACGAGGTCCAGGCTGGGGCGAGCCACACGAGCCACGTCGGCATCGGCGAGGCGGTCCGCATCTTCACCGGCGCCCCGATCCCGATCAGCGCCGACGCCGTGGTGAAACAGGAAGACACGACGGTTAACGGGAGCGAGGTGGTCATCAATAAGGGGCTGATCCCTCCGGGGCTGAACATCATGCCCCGCGGACAGGAGATGAAGGCCGGTCAGTTGGTGGTGCCGAAGGGGACGATCATCACGCCGTATGTGCTGGGTGCGCTCGCGGCGTGCGGGCGGGAGTCGGCGAAGTTGAACCGTCTGCCGGTGCCACGGGTGGGGGTCCTATCCACGGGAAACGAACTGGTCCGTGCGTGTGAGGTGCCGAAGGCTGGACAGATTCGCAACACGAACGGGCCGATGCTTCTGGGGTTGGTGCGGCGGGCCGGTGGGTACCCATTCCACCACGGGATCGCTGCCGACGACGACGGCCTGGGGGCTGTGATCACGAAGGCACTGTCCGCCGAAATCCTTGTCCTCACCGGCGGCGTGTCGGTCGGGAAGTACGACCTCGTGCCGGAGGTGCTGAAGTCGCTCGGCGTGGAAATCCACTTCCACACGGTGCGGATGAAGCCGGGTAAGCCGCTACTCTTCGGCACTTTCCGCGACAAACTCGTGTTCGGGCTGCCGGGCAACCCGGTGAGTGCGGCCGTCGGGTTCGAGTTGTTCATTCGGCCAGCAATCGACATCCTGTGCGGGCGGACGCCGGGTCCGGTGGAGCAGCGCTTACCATTGAGTGAGCCGCTTTCCGGGAAGCACGACCGCCCGACCTACCATCCGGCGGTGATCGGGGCCGATTCCGTCCGCCCGCTGCCGTGGCTCGGCTCGGCCGACCTGCGGGCACTCCTGCCGGCGAACGGCTACATCCTGCTGCCGCCCGGCGAGGTGAAACTCGCGGCCGGCGAGGTGGTAAACGTCATCGTGTGTGAGGGTGTGTGTTGAAATCCCGCGTGTTCCTGCCGTCGATTCTGTCCGCCGTGCTGCTCTGGACGGCCTTCTTCCCGCTGAACTGGGGGGCAGTCGGGTTCGTGGCGATGGCCCCGTTCCTCACCCTGGTGCGGGCGGAGGGCGTCGGCCGCTGGCGTCGGTACACCGCCGCCTGGGTCGGTGGGATGGCGTTTGCGATGCTGAGCATGAACTGGATGCGGCACGCTCACCCGATGATGATGTACTTCGCCTGGCCGGGGATGAGCCTGTTCCTTTCGCTCTTCTGGCCGCTCGCCCTGTTCCTCCTTCGCCGCCTCGACCGCCTCGGCCAGCCCCCGCTCGCCCTCACCTTCCCGGTGGTGTGGGTGGCGCTCGAATACTTCAAGGCCCACTTCCCGGCCGGTTACCCATTCCTGAAGTGGGTCGGGCTGTATCAGCCGAGCGGGTTCGCGTGGTACATGCTCGGCCACACCCAGCACGCCAACCTGTACCTGCTGCAAGCGGCCGACCTGGGCGGGGCGTACCTCGTCAGTGCGGCGGTTGGTGCGGCCAACGGTGCGGTTCACGACGTACTCGTGCGCGTGCCGCTGTTCCGCTGGTTCGTCAACCTACCGCGTGGATGGCGGCCGCCGATCTACCGTGCCGAACTCATGTCGGTGGCGGGTGCCTTGTTGGTGGTCGGAGGTCTGATGACCTACGGCGGCACACGGCTCTTGCACCCGCCGTTCGACACCGGGCCGAAGGTATCGCTGCTGCAATCCGACCTCGACCACGACCTCGTGCAAACCGATGGCCCGCTGCTCTTCAGCCGGTACGACCAACTCGCCCGTGAGGCCGCCCGTAGCAAACCCGACCTGATCGTCTGGCCGGAGAGTTGTTTCCCGTTCTGGGACGTGCGCTTGAAAGGGACATCGCCGGCCACTCTACCGGACAGCCTCCAGGAGTTGTGGGAGGCGCAGAACCTCCCCGCCCCGAACAAGCAACCGCTCACTGTCGCCGACTTCAAGACCAACTACCGGGGGAACGAGTACCGCGGATTCCGCGACTACGTCTCCGCTGGCCGACAGGCCCACGCTGCCACCCACTGGCAAGCCCACACCCTCCTCGGGCTGAACGGTGTCGACTGGGACGGTACCGCCGAAATCCGGCACAACTCCGCGCTGCTGCTGAAGCCCGACGGCACTCCCGGCCCCCGGTACGACAAAACGCACCTCGTGCCCTTCGGCGAATACATCCCGTTCCGAAATCAACTCCCCTTCCTGGAAGCATTCAGCCCGAACAAGGACGAACCCGGCTGCGTCCCCGGCGAAACTCTGACCCGTTTCACCCTACCCACCCTGCAACGCCTCCCTCAGGGCGGTACTAAAGCAGTGGGGTACACATTCGGCGTGCTGATCTGCTACGAGGACACCGAACCGAACCTGGCCCGGCGGTACAACCCGTGGTCGGGCGAGAAGAACCCGGCCGACTTCCTGGTGAACATGAGCATGGATAGCTGGTTCCGCGGAAGCGAAGAACATGAACAGCACCTGGCGATCAGTCGGTTCCGGGCAGTGGAAGCGCGACGGCCGCTGCTGCGAGCGGTCAACATTGGCATCTCGGCGGTGATCGACGGCGACGGGCGAATTGTGGAGTTGCCGAACGTGGAAACGCCGGACTGGTCGGCATCGAAGAAGATCGCCCGGGCAATGACGGTGGATGTTCCGCTCGACCGCCGCGGGAGCATCTATGCGGCCGTCGGCGACTGGGTGCCGGTGCTCTGCTGGGGCGGCATCGCCGGCGGTTTCGTCACCTTGCGACTCGCCCGGAGGAAACGTGTCATCACTGCCCCCGCCGCGTAAACGCCCACTCTGGGTGAAGGTTGCCCGCTTGCTCGGATTCGCCACCGGGGCGTACCTGGTTGTTGTCGTCGTCATGAAGTGTTTCGAGACGACGCTGATCCACATGCCGCAAGGTGCCGACAGTTGGTCGAAGAAGCCAGACCGGGCTGAGGACGTCACCTTCCGCTCGGCCGACGGCCAGAACATCCATGCCTGGTGGCTCCCCCCACCGGCCAGTTCGCGCCGGGTGCTGATGTACTGCCACGGGAACGGCGGCAACCTGAGCCACCGCGGGCGGATCATCGAGGAATTTCAGGCAAAACTCGGGTGCGGGGTGCTGATCTACGACTATCCCGGCTATGGCAAGAGCACCGGTCAACCGATCGAGGCGGCCTGCCACGCCTCCACCGACGCCGCGTTCGCATGGTTATTGACTCAAGGGTTTTCGCCCGGCGAGGTGGTGCTGTTCGGCGAGTCGATGGGCGGCGGGGTAGCGAGCGAACTCGCCACCAAGCACGCGGTTCGGGGCCTGGTGATGTGCTACACCTACACCAGCATCCCCGACGCTGCCGCCCACCGCTACCCGTGGCTGCCGTGCCACGCAATGATGTCCGCCCAGTTCGAGTCGGTGAAGAAGTTACCGAGGGTGAGTTGCCCGGTGGTGGTGATGCACGGCACCGCCGACCGCACCATCCCCTACTGGCAGGGAGAAGCGCTCTACGCCGCGGCGAACGAGCCGAAGCAGTTCATCGGGCTGGACGGGGCGCCGCACTGCGAGTGGCGGCACGACGAACGGTGCTGGCAGGCGGTGCGAGGGCTGTTTCGATAGCTCTCACCGCGGGCTAACCGAGAATCGCCGAGATCGGTTTGCCAAAATCGACCTCCAGTCGCTTGCGGTCGGGCAGCGCCAGCCGCTTCGGGTCGAGGCCGAGCAAATGCAGGACGGTGGCGTGTAAGTCGGTGACGTAGTGCCGGTCTTCGACAGCATGGAAGCCGAGTTCGTCGGTCGCACCGTGGACGACCCCTTTTTTCACCCCACCGCCGGCCAGCCACACGCTGAACCCGTACGGGTGGTGATCCCGACCAGCGCTCCCCTCGGCCCCCGGCGTGCGGCCGAACTCCGACCCCCACACCACCAGCGTGTCTTCCAGTAGGCCGGTCCGCTTCAGGTCCGCCAGTAGCCCCGCGATTGGCTTGTCCACCTGCTTGCACAGGCCGGGGTGGCTCTTGGCCAGATCCGAGTGGGCATCCCACGCCCCCGCCCCGCCGTTGCTCCCGTGGAAAATCTGCACGAAGCGCACCCCTTGCTCGGCCAGGCGGCGGGCGGCCAGACAGAGCCGCCCGAACTCCTTCGTCTCGGGTTGATCGAGGCCGTACAGTTTCTGTACCTCGGCCGACTCCTTGTCGAGGTTCATCACCTCCGGCACGGCGGTCTGCATCTTGAACGCCAGTTCGTAACTCTTCACCTTCGCCCGGATGGTCGGGTCGTCGGGCGTTCGCTCAGCGGCCATGCTGTTCAACTTGCCGATCAACTCGAACTGATCTCGCTGCCGCTCGCCCGACTGCCCCGGACCTGGGAGGAACGGCAGGGGGTTCTTCGGGTCGGCGACCAGCGGCACGCCGGCGTACTCCGGCCCGAGGTAGTTGCTCCCGTGCCCGTTCTGCCCGCCGCAGCAGTCGGCCAGCGGTTTGCCCAACACCACGAAACTCGGCAGGGCGTCGTTCAGGCTGCCCAGCCCATAGCGGATCCACGAGCCGATCGTGGGAAACGGGCCTTCGAGTGCGTGCCGGCCGGTGTGGAACTGGAGTTGTGCTCCGTGGTCGTTGTCGGTCGTCCACATCGAGCGCACCACCGCCAGTTCGTCGGCCATCCCGCCGACGTGCGGCCACCAGTCGGATACCTCCAGCCCGCTTTTGCCGTACTTCTTGAAGCCGGTCTGCATCTTCATGAGTTTCGGCTGCACCTTGTGCAGGCCGGGCACGAACTCGCGGAGGTTCTTCTTGAGGTGAGGCGAATCGAGGGCCGCCTTGAACGGCGACTCGGCGATGGTCTTGCCGTCGTGTTTGTTCAGTTCCGGTTTCGGGTCGAACGCCTCCATGTGCGACGTGCCGCCGACCATGAACAGCCAGATTACCCGCTTGATCTTGGGGGCGAAGTGGGGTTTACCGTCGGGCGGGGTCCAGTTGTGTTCGTCCGGGTCGGCGGCGGACACACCGTCGCGGTGAAGCAGGTGGGCGAGGGCGATACCGGCGAGGCCCGAGGCCAAAAAGTGACGGCGGTGCATGGGGAGAGGTCCGTCGCGGGGAGGGCCGACATCTTACCACAAACAACGCGGGGGTCGGTCGGGAGTTTCGCCGGTTTGCTGTTGAATGCCCAGCAGGCGACACAGTTCCCCCGTGTTGGGATTGTGGTCGCAAATGTTTCCCCGATCAACGTTTACAACACCCATCGCGTGGAGTACCGCACTTCCCCACCCACACTTTGCCGCGAAGCGAGCCGAAAGCGGCTGCCGAACACGAGAGGTACGCCGCCCGTTTGAACCGGGGTTGATCCCCCCAGACCGCCCGTCTATACCCGCCACCCCTGCCCGGAGTGCGGTGTATGCCCCGGTTCGTGTGTCGCGTGGCTCTCATCTGGCCGGTGGTGCTTGTCGCTGCCGCCGCCGGCTGCTTCGGCGGCGCGCACAACCCCGGCTACTTCCCCAACTGGCTCCCGCCCGGCGACATCATCCAGACGCACGCCAAGCCGCCCGGTGGGGCATACTACCGCGACTTCGACACGCGGGCCGTTCGCCTGGAAGTGACGCCGGCCTCGTGCAGCAACAAGCCCGGCTTCCAGCAAGTGCTCGTTGCCACCGTGTACGACAAGGACGGCACTCCGCGCCGTGGGCGGCGGGTCGAGTGGATGCTCGACGGACCAGGGCAAATCATCGAGGTAGACGAATCCGGGTGGACGGCGGGCCGCGGCTACAAGGTGAACAACAAGTATGCCGTCAGCTACACCAACATGCTCGAGCACACCTTCACCCGCGGGAACAACGACCCGAAGGACGACTTCACCCTCGCCCCCGGCCAGACGTGGTGCGTGGTGTCGTCGGCCGTGCCGGGCGAGACGGTGGTGACCGCCTACGCCCCCGGTGTGTTCGACTGGGACAAGGGCCGCGTGAACGTGCGGATGAACTGGGGCGACGTGAGCAACTTCGAGTTCCCGACCCCAACCACCGCCCGGTTCGGCGGGCAAGCGGCGCTACACACGGCCATCCGGAGTATCGCCGCGAAGGAAGGGGTGAACCCGGCCGACCTGCGGGTGCGGTACCGCGCCGCCGGCGGACTGCCGGTCGATTTCGTCCCCCCGCCGGGCACCGTGGGGGCGCGGGCTGGGGCCGACTTCCTCGAACTGCCCGCCGACAGCGACGGCACGGCGGCGGTGAAGGTGAAGCAGGTGGAGGACAGCGTCCGCCCCGGGAAATCGGATATCTCCATCGAGGTGATCAAGGCGGAGGACGACGGCAAGGCGAAGGTGGTCGGGCGGTCGCGGACTTCGGTTGAATGGGTCGCCCCGACCCTGCAACTCGACGTGCTCGCCCCGAAAAGCGTGGCCATCGGCCGCGAGGCCGCCGTCACCCTGGTGGCGACCAACACCGGCAAGGTGGACGGCTCGCCGGGCACGGTGGAGGCGGCATTCGAGACTGGCCTGGAGGTGGGCGGTGCCACCCCCGCCCCGGACGTGAAGGTAGAGCAGTACCGCAAGGTGTGGCGGCTGCCCGCCCTCGCCCCCGGTGAGAAGTTCGAGATCCGACTACCGGTGCAGCCCGCCCAGGCGGGTACGTTCAAGCTGGCCGCTGCCGCCGCTACCGACGATGGGCTGACCGCCCGCAAGGGAGCGGCGATCGAAGCCGGGAACGCCGGGCTGAAACTCGCCCTCGACCCGACCTACCAGGCGACGGTGGGCGAGCGCGTGCCCGTCCGCCTGAGTGTCACCAACCCCGGCGGAGTACCGCTCGACGCCGCCACCGCGTTCGTCACGTTCGGCCCTGGCCTGGAGCACGACACCGGTCAGGAGCAGGTGGAGGCGACCGTCGGGCTGGTGCCACCCGGCGAGACTCGCATCGTCACCGTGCCGCTCATCGCCCGCAAACCCGGCCAGTACCGGGTGGCGGCGCGAGTACGGGCGGGCGATCTCGCCGACGAGGGGCAAACCACCATCGACGTGCGGAAGGCCGAGTTGGCAGCCACCATCACCGGCCCGGAGCGGCTCAGCCCCGGTGCTGATGGCGTGTACGAAATCGGCATCGCCAACCGCGGGGACATCACCATCCCGAACGTGACCGTGCGGGCAGTGCTGCCCGGTGCCATGTCGGCGACTCGGGCGAGCGACGGCGGCACACTCACCGGCACCAGCGCGGCCGTGTGGCGGATGGGCGACCTACCGCCGAACACCAGCAAGGTGCTGAAGCTGACAACCCACGCCGAGCGGATGGTGGAAAAAGCGAGCATCGGCGTGACGGCGTCGAGCGGCGACGCCCCGAACCCGAAAGACCCGAAGGCCGTGGCCACCGCCGCGTACACCACCGTGCGGGCCGACGCGGCGGTCAGCATTCAGGGAGTGCCGGCCCTGCTGCTCGATCTGGCCGACCCGCAGGAGTCGGTGCCGGTCGGCCGGCGGGCAGGGTATCGCATCACGGTGAAGAATCAGGGCACCGGGCCGGCGAAGAACGTACGGGTCACGGCGATCGTGCCGGACGAGTACGCCAACGTGAAGGGACTGGGGCCAAACCGGGAGGCGGTGAAACCGGAGGGGAGCAAGCTCATCTTCCCGGTGGTGAAGGAACTGCCCGCCGGGGCGAGTGTGGTGATGACGTTCGAGGTGGAGGGGGCGAAGGCGGGCGATGCGCGGACGCGGGCCGAGGTAATCGCCGACCACACGACCAAGCCGATGAGCGAGGAGCAATCAACAAAGGTCGTCGAGCGGAACCGGTAGCGGCGTCCTACCTGTTTAGAGCGGTCCGTCGGCCCACGGGCCGGTGATAGCCACGGTGATGCCGGGCGTCTGCAGGTTGGCAAACAACCACCGCCCGCACGGACTGAAGCAGACTCCACTCCACTCGGTCGCCCGGTAGTCGCCGCGGAATCCGTTCTTCTCCCCCCGCAGCCGGCACTGGTTCTCGGCGAAGGCGAATAGCCGACCGTCCGGGGTCAACCCCTGAAGCCTCTGGCCCGCCCGCCCGCCGTCTTCGCACATCACCAGGCACCCCCGCGGGCTGGCGCACAGATTATCGGGCATGTTCAGCACCTCGCGGCCGGGCGACTCGAACAGCAGCCTCAGCGTTTCGGTCGCCGGGGTATACTCCCACACCTGCCCCTGTTCCGCGTTGCCACCCGTCGTGGCGGTCACGAACAACTTGCCGTCGGCGTGGAGGGCACCCTCCAGCCGGGCGAAGGTGGAGCCGCCGAGCCGTGCTCCCTGGGTGAACACGCCCTTCGCGTCGGTCGTGCCGGGGTTGTGGGCGCGGTACGGGTCGGCGATAGGCACCCACCGCACGGCAAAGGTCGCCCCCGCTTTCACCCGCTTCCGCGTGTCTGGTCGGCCGACCGCCGCGAGCATTTCGAGCTTCCCGCCCTCGGCCAGCTTGCCAGGCGTCTTCGGGGTGAAGCGGTAGAACCCGGCCGGGTTGGTGTCTTCCGTCAGGTAAACGCATCCGGTGGCCGGATCGACCGCCACCGCTTCGTGGATGAACCGGCCCATGTCTCGCAGCGGCACCGGGTGCGTCGTGCCGTCCGCAGGCACCTCGAACACCCACCCGTGCTCCCGCTGGTAGCCGATCGGTTTCTTGTCAGCGTGTAGGGTCGTCGTATCGCCGACGTTCTCCTCCCCGCTCAGCCATGTTCCCCAGGGAGTGCTGCCGCCGGAGCAGTTGTGGGCCGTTCCGCAGAGGCTAACGAAGCTCTTTTCCAGCTCGCCGCTGGCGGCGTTGAACACCAGATTGACGCACCCGCCGGGGGCGGCCACGTCGTAACGGCTCGCTTCGTCGCCGAACGGCTTGCCCCGTCCGCTGATCTCGTGGTTGCGCACGAGGGTCAGGCGGTCGCCGTCGGCCTTCACCACTGCCATGCCGTCGTGCAGTGGCGGAGTTGGGCTGCCGTCGGCGAACAGATCCTTCGCCCAGCCCAAGCTGCGGTAGCGGAAGCCGTCGGGGAGCTTGATGAGTTCGAGGCCGGTGGACTCGTCCTTCGTGGGTCGGAGAGGACCGTATCCGGCGGTGGTGCTGATGCCGGAGGGCAAACGAGCCGACAGTGTGGTGAGGGCGGCGGCAATGGCCGCAGCGCCGCCGACGAGCAGGAACGAGCGGCGATCTGGTGGAGGAGTCATGGCGAGGTGCGTGCGCGGGGGGATTCTGGAATGATACGAAAGCAACGGAGTGCCGCCGACCGGTTGTCAGCCACCGGCAGCGTCGTACCGTGTCCTACTGCACCCCTGATGCTTCCCTTCACCGTGAGTGCCGATGTCGACGCCTGTTCTGAAACTGGGCATCCCCGCCGGGTCGCTCCAGGACGCCACCGCCGAGTTGTTCCGCAAGGCCGGGTACAAACTGACGTTCGCCAGCCGCAGCTACTACCCAACCATCGACGACCCGGACATTCACTGCACGCTCATCCGCGCGCAGGAGATGGCCCGGTACGTGCAAGACGGCTCGCTCGACTGCGGCCTGACCGGGCACGACTGGGTGGTCGAGAACGATGCGGTCGTCACTGAATTGGCCGAACTGGTATTCAGCAAGGTGAGCCGCCGGCCAGTGCGGTGGGTGCTGGCCGTACCGAACGATAGCCCGATCCAGGGGCCGAAAGACCTCCAGGGCAAACGGATCGCCACCGAAGTGGTGAACATCACCCGCAAATGGCTGGCGAGCCACGGGGTGACTGCCAACGTGGAGTTCAGTTGGGGAGCCACCGAGGTGAAGCCGCCGAAGTTGGCCGACGCCATCGTCGAGGTGACGGAAACCGGCAGCAGCCTCAAGGCGAACAACCTGCGGATCGTCGCCGACATCCTTCAGAGCACCACGCGGTTCATCGCCAACCCGGCAGCGGCAGCCGACCCGTGGAAGCGGCGGAAGATGGACGACTTGATCCTGATGCTCAAGGGCGCGATGGCGGCCGAGGGCAAGGTGGGGCTGATGATGAACGTGCCGAAGGAGTCGCTCGACGCGGTGCTGGCGCTCATGCCGGGTCACACGCCGACGATCAGCGGGCTGAGCGACCCGGCGTGGGTGGACGTGGTGGTCATCCTGAGCGAGTCGGAGGTGCGGGGGCTGATCCCGCCGCTGAAGCGAGCCGGGGCTTCCAGCCTGGTCGAGTTCCCGCTGAACAAGATCATCGACTGACGCATCACAACATCGAGGACGTGAGGACGAGCGGATCCACCGGCCGCTCGTCGGTGACCCAGACCTCGCACCGATCCGGGTGAGTCCGCTGTGGCGACACGATGAGATAGCGGCCCTCCAGCGGGCCGAACTGCAATCCCACGACGGGTTCCGTCAGACGTTCGTTGTCGGTCTTGGATGGGTCGAACTGCTCGAACTGGGCGACGACGAGCACCGGAGCGAGGGTCGGCTCCTCGGTCCGTCCGGCCAACCGCACCGACACCCGGCCGAGTCTGAAGTGGTACTCCTTACCGGCGATGGTGCCCCGTCGCATCGATGCGCCGGACGCGAAATTCAGCCACTCGATCTGTCCGGCGAACCGTCTCCACACCCGATATGGGAAGATGGTCGAGGGCGCACCGGTGTCTACGATGGCCCGCTGATCGGCCGGGTCTCCGCCGGCGAACACCGTGCAATACAGGCGGTCGTTGGTGAGGGATTCCACCGCCCCGTCGGGTGTACGAAACGGCATCGATACCGGATTGGTATCCGGTTCGGTCCACAGGCAGATGCGGGCCATGGGCGGTGTCCGGCGAGGGGCGTCAGCCGACGTATTCGATGACGAATCGATCCGGGTTGATCTCCGGGTACTTGTGGGCCATCGCTACCTCCAGCCGCGTGCCGTCGGTGTCGGTGCCCACCACCTCCCCGCGGAGGACGGCGACGTACCGTCCGGCGTACCCGCCCATCTCGCGTGCCACTTTCCGGTCGTGCAACCAGTTCATGTCGGCCAGGCGCTCCGCACGGGTGGGGTACGGTCGCCGTTCGGCCCGAAGTTTCTCCAACTCGGCGAACCACGCTTCCAACTGCTCCATCGTTGCCCCAGACTCTTCGGATGGTGGTTTCGGTTTCGCCTTCCCTTCGCGGTACGCCTCCAACTTCGCCCAGCCGGCGCGGGACCACTCCGGTTCCTCGCTCGCCCAGAGCGGGCCGAAGAAGTCGGCGGGTACGAGTTGGTCGTTTTGCCAACCCTCCCGAGAATCCAACGTGTCAAGCCGTTCGAGGTCGTGCAGCACCGAATCTCGGACGTCTGGGGAACTTCTTGTGGCCGAGATGGCGGCTGCGGTCGCCGCGGCGACGGTCGCGGCTGGCGCGGCCGCAGCCACCGCATGGGCGGCCGCATCGGCGGGAGGAGAGCCAACACCCCGCGACACGGCAAAGCAATCCCCTCTCGCCCGCTCAATCCGGAACCGCGAGATGGGTTTCCCCTCCGTCCAGAAGGCGAAAACCCCAAGGGCCGCCTCAAGAACGGCCATGTGTTCCAGTGACTCCTGGTCCTTTGGGGTGAACACCCGCGGCGTCACCCGGAGCGCACAGCGAACCGCGAAGGCAACCACGAACCGCCGGGGAATGCCACCCAGCTTGTTGCCCACCCATTCACCGGTGTTGGGAAAATCAACCGTCTGCGGCAGCCCGGGTGTCCTCCTCAACTTGGGTTCCATGGACTTCTCACTGATTGGAGGAGACAAATGAAGGATGGGGATTTAACATCCCGCCAAACTCTCCGCCAGTGAACTCTGACACACTCGAGGGCGATCGCAACTCCTTTTGCAGGCGACCCCTGCGTCTGGTCTGGCGTCTGATCACGCGCAACCGGACATGGGGGCAGCGACCCAGCCTCGATGAAGCCGGATCGCCAGGTCCTTGATCAATTCTACACATTCCCCACGCGATCCGTCGGAAACCCGAATGCCCCGACAGATCTGCAATCACCATGAGATTTCCACCTTGAACATCGTGCGGACTTTACCCCCACGTCACCAGGCCGGGTTCGAATAGGTTCGGCAGGTTCGGGTGCTTAGGCAGCACCCGCACGCTGAACCCGAACTGCCCGCTGCTCTTGCACGGCACCTGCCCGGTGAAGAGCACGCCCGACCCGCCGCTCGATCCGTCCGGGGCGAGCGCCACCACCTTCGGGTCGGTCACCTCACCGGCCGCGTCGAGGTGGCCGTAACACACCTGCACCTCCACTTCGGTCGGGGCGATGCCGCCGAGTTGCACCCGCACGTTCACCGGGAACGACTTACCCACCTGCCACATCTCCCCGGTCGGCGCTTCCACGCTGTCCACCCGCACTCCGCCCCACGCCGACTGCACCTTCCGCCGCCACCCGGCCAGTTCGCCGGCCGGCCGAAGCCCATCGGCCGTCAGGGTCGCCTCCCGGCCGTGCGCCGGCAGGTAGCACCGCTCCAGGTACTCCTCCACCATGCGGTTCGTGTTGAACGCTGGCACCAGCGTACTGATCGCTTTCTTCATCCGCCGAATCCACTGCCGCGGTAGGCCGTCCGGCCCGCGGTCGTAGAACAGCGGCACCAGTTCCCGCTCGACCAGTTCGTAGATCAGCCGGCTCTCCACGTCGTCCTGGTACTTGAGGTCGGAGTACTCTTCCCCGCTGCCGATGGCGAACCCGTTCTCGCCGTCGTACCCCTCCACCCACCAGCCATCGAGGATGCTCATGTTCAGCCCGCCGTTGACCGCCACCTTCATCCCGCTGGTGCCGCTCGCCTCCAGCGGGCGGCGGGGGTTGTTCAGCCACACGTCCACCCCATGCACCAGGTGGCGGGCGACGTTCATGTCGTAGTCTTCGATGAACACCACCCGGTTGCGGAAGTCGGGCAGGCGGGCGTTCTGCACCACACGGGCGATCAGTTCCTTGCCGCCGTTGTCCTTCGGGTGGGCTTTGCCGGCGAAGATGAACTGCACCGGGCGGCCGGGGTTGTTGAGCAGGGCGGCCAGTCGTGGCGAATCGCGGAACACCAGGTCGCCCCGTTTGTAGGTGGCGAAGCGGCGGGCGAAGCCGATGGTCAGGGCCTCGGGGTCGAGCACTTCGGCGGCGGCGGCTACCTCGTAGGCCGGTGCGCCGCGGCGGATGAGTTGCTCCTTCAGCCGGTTGCGGGCAAACCGGATGAGCCGCGCCCGGCACTTCTCGTGCGTCCGCCACAGTTCGCCGTCGGGGATCTGCTCCACCTGTTTCCACACGGCGAAATCGACCGGCCGGCTGTCCCACTTCACCCCCATGTACCGCTCGAACAGCTCGCCGAACTCACCGGCCAGCCAGCTCTGGGTGTGAACACCGTTCGTCACCGACGTGATCGGCACTTCCGCGTCCGGCAGGGTCGGCCAGATGGGGTTCCACATGTTCCGCGACACGTGCCCGTGCAGCTTGCTCACCCCGTTGCTGGTGTTCGACATGCGGATGGCCAGCACGGTCATGCCGAACCGCTCTCCTTCGTCGTGGGCGTGCTGCCGGCCGAGGGCCAGGAAGCTGCGGCGGTCCAGCCCGAGTTGCGGGTAGTACCCGCCGAAGTACTGGTCCATCAGGCCGGGGTCGAACACGTCGTTCCCGGCCGGCACCGGGGTGTGGGTGGTAAACACGGTGCCCGCCTTGATCGCCTCGGCGGCGGTGGCAAAGTCGAGCTTCTTCTCGGCCATGAGGGTCCGCACCCGCTCCAGGGCGCAGAACGCCGCGTGCCCCTCGTTCAGGTGGCACACCGTCGGTTCGTGCCCGACCGCCCGCAGCGCCCGCACCCCGCCGATGCCGAGCACAATTTCCTGCTGAATCCGCGTGACGATGTCGCCGCCGTACAGTTGCGAGGTGATGGCCCGGTCTTCGGGGCGGTTCTGCGGGATGTTGGCATCGAGCAGGTAGAGCGGCACCCGGCCGACTTGAATCCGCCAGATGCGGAGCTTCACCTCCCGGCCGGGCAACTCCACGCCCACCAGGATGGGGTCGCCCTTGCCATCCACCTCGGCGATGAGTGGCAGGCTGAAGAAATCGTTCTCCGGGTACCGCTCCTGCTGCCAGCCATCGGAATTGAGGTACTGGCGGAAGTACCCCTCGCGGTACATCATGCTGACGCCAACGAGCGGGATGCCGAGGTCGGACGCGCTCTTCAGGTGGTCGCCGGCGAGCACGCCGAGACCGCCGGAATACACCGGCACGCTCTCGTGGATGCCGAACTCCATGCTGAAGTAGGCCACTTTCAGGTTCTTCGCCTCCGGGTGGTTCTGGCCGAACCACGTCTGACCGGTCTGGTACGCCCGGAAGGCGGCCGACACGCGATCGAGGTGGGCGAGGAACCCGTCGTCGTGGGCGAGTTCGTCGAGCCGGGCCTGGCTGACGGCGTACCCGAGGCGGACGGGGCTGTGGTCGAGGCGGTCGAACAGGTCCTGGTCGATGCGGCGGAACAGGGCAACGGCGTCGGCGTGCCAGCACCACCATAGGTTGTAGGCGAGGTCTTGAAGGGCTTTCAGGCGGTCGGGAATGTTTGGAAGCACGGTGAACGTGCGGACGGGACGAGCAGGCATGTCGGCTCCGATCAGGAGGCGGAATTACAGGCGTGGAGAGATAGTGATAACGTAGGTCACGGGGCGGGGGCGGGGAGGAGACGGTGCGGAACGGCGGGGAAGGCGACGAGGGGATTGAAACGAAACGAGCCATGCCCGGTGGGGGCACGGCTCGGCGGGATCGCAACGGCGGCTACTTCTTGTCGTCCTGCTTTTTCGGCGGATCGCCGCCGGCCGTTTTCGGCGGCGGGGCGACGAGCCGGTCTTTACTCTCGTTGGCCGGCTTCTCCTGTTTCCCGTCCGCTTTGGGCGGATTCTTCGGCCCGCCCAAGCGTCGCGGCAACGGGGTGCCCTTCTCCTCGTGGTCGATCATGGCCTGCCGGTCCTCGTGGTAGGCGTTCGGGTACGACGGCTTCCGCGACGGCGGCCCCCCCCCGGCCGCTTGAGGATACTGATGTAGAAGCAGAGAGTCTCCCCCCCAGGCTCGGTGATGCCCACCCCGAGCATGACCACGTCCCCCTTCTGCACGTCGTCCAACAGATAGCACCGGGACTCCGTCTCCCAGTGGCACACCGCTCCGGTGTCCAGCAGAACGTGGGGGGGGTATTTGACCGCCTCCTTCTCCCCCTCCGGCAGCACCTCGATGGCCTCGCGGGAGACGGACACCACCGTCCCGTGGACCCGCGTGTCCTTGACCCGATTCTGCCCGATGATGGGCAGCCACAACGGCTTCGGGCCTTCCTTGGCCAGAGCGGCGAACTCCTCCGTGGTGGTGGGCCGCTTCTCCTCTTTCGCCGGCTTGTCGTCCTTGGCCGCCGTTTTCGGCGGAGGGGCGGTCTGCTTTTTCTCTTCCGCCAGCTTCTTTCTGTACGCCAACTCTTTTTCCTGATCGATGTGGTACAGATTGTACTCGCTCGGCTTTCGAGAGGCCGGCACCTTGCCCCCCGGTCGCTCGCGGATGGAGACGAAGAAGCAGTGGGTGTCCGCCCCCATTTCCGGAATGCCCACCCCTACGATGACGACGTCCCCCTTCTTCACGTCGTCCAGCAAGTAACAGTCACAATCCGTCTGCCAGTGACAGACGGCCCCGGTAATCAAGAGCGTGTAGGCCGGGTACTTCACCGTCTCGTTCTTGTCCTTGAGCCGAATCTCGATGAAGTCGGCCGACACGTCGACGACCGTGCCGTCGATCCGCTGATCGTGAACCCGCGACCGACCTAAAGCGGGTTGCCACGGGGGCAGCGGCCCCTCCTTGGCAAGGGCGGCGAACTCCTCCTTCGAGGTCGGGCGTTTCGGCCTGGACTCGTCAGGTTTGTCCGACTTCGTGGGCAGTGGGGACTTCTCGGCCGGTGGGTCGGCGGCCTCGGCGGAGCCGACGGTGAGGCACGTCACCACCCCGAGAATGCAGGCGGAGCGGAACATGCGGAACGCCTCAAGGGGTGCGAACTGGAGGGGTGAGGGGCGGGGGATGCAGCCCGCCGCTCTGAGAAAACTAGGCCTTCTTCACGGTGAAGCTCTTGCCGCCGTCGGCGGAAGCCATCGTCCACAGGTCGCTGTTCGGGTTGATCACACCGCTCGCGTCGAACGCCGTGGCCGCGACCAGTACTTTCGCCGGGGCCACGTTGACCGACACGTGATTGATAGTGAATTCTAAAATATCGAAAGTCATTTTTGTCTTGATGGAATCGCGGTCGGTCACGACAGTTTCGCTGATTTTCGGCTTGAATGACCCACCCCAGAGGGCAGGGCCACCGCACTATGAAGGGCTGACGTCGTAGGGGTTTACGCTATCCCAGGGGGTTCCGGGAGGAACCCCTGGTGTTCAACACGTGATTCAGGCTCTCCCGCACATTCGGTGACGCTCTTCCACCCTCCGTCGTCGAGCCGCGGGTGAGGTGGGGATCACCCCTTCCTCAGCACCCGTGCGGCGAGTAGGTCGAGATTCGCCCGGCCGAACATCTGGCGCTTGATGGCCTTCAGCCGTCCGACCTGGCCTTCCACAGGCCCATTGCTCCAACGGGTGGTCAGCGCGGCGATCACCGCCGCCTCGTCCGCCCGCAACCCCGTCGCGAACCGGGCCAACTCCGGCACCCCGCTCGCGGTCGCCTTCGCCACCCAGTCGGCGAGCGGGGTGGCCGCCGTCCGGCGGATCATCCCGGCGAACTCGGCCGCCACCTCCAGCGCCGCGTCCAGACCGGGCAGGTGGCCCCGCACCCGGTTCAGGAACGGCGGCTCCTCGCCCGCCGCCAGCGGTTGGCGGCGGAGGAACTGGAACGACAACTGGCGGGCCGACGGCACCTCGACGGCGGGCGTCGGCCGTGGGGTGACCGGCGACCGGCGGCCGGGCTGCCCCGAACTGCCCAGCAGGCGGTTGGCGAACCGCCGCACGGCGTCGTACCGCGCCCGGCACCCCTTCGCCCGCAACTGCCGGTGCAACTCGGCGGTGTTCGTCCCGCCGGCCGCCACCCACGCCTCCACCTCCGCTCGGTATTCGTCTACCGACGTGGGGCCGCGTCGCCCCAGGCGACCGTGCGGCCGATCCGGGCCGCGGAGGATGGCCCGCACCGTCTCGCGGGACATCCGCATTTGCCGGGCGATGGCCCGCAGCGGTAACCCCTCCGCGTGCAGGTCGCGGACCCGTTGCCGGCGATCCCGCCTCGCCTGCCGCTTGAACTGCTCAGTGCTCAGCGGTTCGGGGGCCCGGGCCGGCGAGGTCGGTGTTGGATCCCTCGGGGGCACGGGCGATCCGGTCAAGGAGGCCGCGGCCGCTCGCAACTGCGGGCCGAACCGGGCGATCACCCCCTCCACCGCCTCGCGGAGGTTCTTCAGCAGGTGCCAGCGGTCGGCCACCTGGGTGGCCTGCGGGGCGGCGTCCGTGGCCGCCGAGGCGTACGCGGTCCAGCGGTCGCGGGTGATCACCGGCACCTGCGGGTTGGCCCGCAGCCAGTCGGCCACCGCCTTGCCGTCCCGCCCCGGCAGCAGGGCGACCACCCGCCCACGCTCCAGGTCGACCACCATCGTGCCGTACCGCTGCCCCTTCGTCACCGCCCAGTCGTCCAGCCCGACGGACCGGGGCGGCGGACCCGGTTCGCGGTGAGCCGCCCGTACCCGCCGGAGCAGGGTGTCCGGGCTGGTGGGCATGGCCAGGGCGTGGGCCAGTCGGCTGCCCGGCTCGCCCCCGGCGGTGAACCCGATGGCGGTGTGGGCGGCCGATAAGCCGGCGGTGGTGCGGGCCCGCGGCGGGGCAAACTCGGGCAGCGGCTCGGCGAACACGCGTCGTGGACAGGCGTCGTTCCCGCAGACGAACCGGCGCACGGTGAGGCGGTAGCGGAGCGGGGTGGCTCCCAGCGGCCGGTCGGTCAGGGTGCGGACATACCGACTGTGGACGCGGGTGGAAGCTCGCCCGCAGTTCGTGCAGGCGGCGTGCTCACCGGTGGTGGCCGCCTCCACCTGCACCCCGTCTGAATGGAACGCGAGGGAGAGGAGTTGAACCCCCGGAACGACCGGGAACACGACGGGCGGGTGCATGGCTGTCCTGTCGACACAGGCGGAATGAATTCCGGATTCGCCATTCTAACCACCGCTCACCATCGGGAGTGCGGGAGAGCCTGAATCACGTGTTGAACACCACATGCCGGAGACTTGGGCGGGGTCATCAACGACCGAGTACCAGGGCACGAGCCATTCCACGCCGCGAAGCCCTCCGCCGCCGAACGACCAAGCTCACCGGCCCGGCGGGCGCGAGTGGCTATGGGTCAGAGAAAACCTATGTGCCCGCCGGGTCAGGTGCAGCACCTGGTTCGGCCTGCCTTGCTACCCGAGCAGGAAGCCAGCCGCACAGAACAACAGGGGGAGGGCGATGAGCCACCGGAGGGCCGGGAACCGCCGCCCGTCACCCCGCCACAGCCGGATGGCACCCCACACGGCCACCGCCGCTCCGGACGGCCCGATCAGGAGCGAGAAGAGCATGGCCGGCCCCATCGACTGCTGGGGTTCGAGCACCGCCGTTGCGCCATACATCGCTGCGATGAACACTAATGGGAGCAGGGTGGCGAGGGCGTAGCCCCACGGGAATCGGGTCGTCTGGGGTGCGGTCTCCTCAACCATCACCGAAGCCCTCCGCCGCCGAACAACAAAGCTCAGCAGCCGGCGGGGCTGGAGAGCCATTGAACCCCGAAAAGCCGTCATGCCCCGCCGGTCTGCTGCAGCGCCTGGTTCGGCGTGGACCCGCCCGACGGCTACCGCTGCGAGAGCGCCAGCCAATTACCTACGCCCGCCAGCACCGCGACGACGAACAGCGCCTTCCAGGCGGGCGGGTAGTGGGCCCACGTGGTCGGCTTGTCCACCCCGTGCTCGGCTCGGAACTTGGTCATGTCCATCGGGAACAGGAGCAGGCCGAGGCCGCCGACGGCGGCGATGGGGAAGATGCCTGCGGCCTTCTCGTAATAGTACCCCTCGTTCAGCGCGGTGTACCACGTCCACGCCGTGAACCCGCCGCCGAGCGCCAGCAGGAACAGGCCGACGAGCCGCTGCCCGGTCTTGGACTCAATCACGTCACCCCTCCGGTGGCCTTCAACGCCGAACGACCCAGCTCAGCAGCGGCGGGGCACCGGTGAGCTGTGGTCACGAAAAACGAATCATGCCCCGCCGTCTGCTGCAGCGCCTGGTTCGGCCGGTTTCGCGTGCAGTTCCAGCCAGGCCTGGAACGATCCCGCCATGCGCCAGCACCCACCGAACTCGACGCCGTTGAGCCACGGGTGGCTGTCGTGCCCGTCCACTACAGATCCGAAGTAACCGTGGGTGCGGTCGCAGCAGAGTAAGTACCAGTGCTTGTCCGAGTACCGCCCGATTCCGAGCCAGAACCCCGAGTCAAGAACCGGTTCGTCTTCCTCTGCACCCAGGACGAAGGAGTCGAAGTCGCTGGCCGTCGCATCGGCTACCGTAGCGGCGTCGAACACCGACCACTCGAGTCCGTACGGCCAGTGCCACCCGCCGCCGACCACCTGCATGAACGCGGCGTAATCCTCCGGCACCTCGAATCGCTGCTCAATGGCCGCCAAGCCGTAGTTTGCGGCGAACAACTCGCGGACCGAAGCGACGCAAGCCGCCCAAGCGGCTC
>JALOQR010000224.1 GCA_025459365.1 Fimbriiglobus sp. | reverse complement strand
GCCGTGCCCCGTGAGGGGCCGGATGGTGGGTTCACCCGGCCCCTCACGGGGCACGGCTCAACCCCGGAGGTTCCCCATGTTCACTGCTCTGCTTGGCCCGTGGCGCTCGCTACCTCGGGGCCGAAGGCCACCGCCCCCGAGTTGAAGTGGAAGTTCGCCGAGGGCGACACGTTCTCCGTGACGATGCAGTTGGACACGGACGCGATCATCCAGAACGGGCCGGTGCTGGTTGCCCCGTAAGGGACCTCGACCACCTCGGTGACGGTGCTCAAGGCGACGGTGACGGCCGCCGGCGAGAAAGCCGCCATCGTTGACGTGGAGTTCTTGTCGTGCCTGGAGGCGAGCGGGGCGGGCGGGCGGGGCCAGGCAAACTGACCGAGCGGCCCGGAATGACCGGCAAAAAGGTGCCCTTCACCCTCGACGCCGACCACAAGTTGACGAAAGCCGACGGGGTCGACCAGTTGAGTAAGGGCGGTATGCTGTCCGGAGAATGGAATCGAACCCACCTGCAAGACCTCTTTCGGGCCGTGCCGAGGATGACTCTGGCCAAGGACGACACTTGGAAGGCGGAGGAGAAGTTCAGCCTGAACGACGGCGACCATGTCGCGGGTAGACCGCGGGATGCTGGTTGGCACCGAAGACGGCCTGATGAAACTGGAGGTCGAGTCGGAGAACGCCATGACCGACGGGGGGAATCTTGGGCCGACGTACGAGCTGAAGGGGGACGACGGGAAACGGACCATCCTCTTCGATTCGAAGGACAGCCGGGTGCGGAAGTGGACCAACGCGTACACCGTCAGTGGGTCGATCGACCTGGGCGGAGCGGGTGGCGGGGGAGCCGTCTCGAGCATCACCCCCAGCCTCACCATCAAGACGAACACCAGCGTGAGCGACGAGAACCCGAAGGATACGAAGTGAGCGCGCATGGCCGGGCGCGGTGACCTGCCGCCGGTGAAAGCGGCAAATCGCCACGCCCGGTTGTGCGGGCCGCTTCTTGGCGTTACTTGTCCTTCTTTTCCTCCTTCTTCTCGTCTCCCTTCTCCTCCTTCTGCTGGTCCAGCTTCTCCATCAGCTTTTTGCAGGTCTCGATATGGGTGTTGATCGTCTTCAACCCCTCTTCCAGCGTCGGTTTCATGGCGGCAGAGGCGTGGCGGCGGTAGGTTTCGACTTTATCCTTGAGTGCCAGGTGCTCGTCGAGTTGGTGGCCGATGAACCGTTGATCTCGCTTGACACCCTGGAGCTTGTCCATCTCGGCCCGGTAGTTTGCGATGCACTGCTCGGCCACCTCGTGGTCGATGGCAACCAGGGCAATCGCTTCAGGCGGCAGAGGGGCTTTGGTGCCCACGTTCACCACCACGGGCTTGATGGCGTCGGCCTGTTGGGGCTGTCGCTGAGCCTGCGCTTGCCCTTGCCCCTGGGCTGGCTTCACCGGGTAGTCGAAACCCATCTTCTGCAATTGAGCCTTGATCTTCTGGTGTTCTTCGATCTCCGCCTTGCAGAACGCCCTGGCGTCTTCGGTGGTGAGCTTCTCCTGGATGTAGGAGCAGTTCTCGATTTGCTTCCGCCCGCCGATGAGCATACAGGCGGCAAGCAACGGGTCTTCGCCCGCGGGGGCGTTGGCCGGGGCAACACCCGTGCCGGGGTTCTGGCCTTGGGCGGTGGCGATCAATGCGGATACCGATGCAGCAGCTCCGGCGAACAACGCCGAACGACGGGAAACGGTCATCATGGACTCCGGGAGCGTGACGGGCGACGCCGGAGTT
This sequence comes from Fimbriiglobus sp., assembly GCA_025459365.1. Classification (GTDB taxonomy): domain Bacteria; phylum Planctomycetota; class Planctomycetia; order Gemmatales; family Gemmataceae; genus JALHQU01. The sequence continues at coordinate 5,818 of JALOQR010000224.1, read as the reverse complement.
GACCTGCAACGGTGGTGCCGTCAGGGAAGGGTATCGATCGGCTCGGGCAGGGCTGGCGTGCGAGGTCTGTCCGTCACTTCCGCAGCGTGCCGTCTGGCTGGAGCCGCTGTAGGTAGTCGTGCCAGTCCTTCTCGAACGCCGGCAAGTCTTGTCCGACGAGTGTGGCAAACGCCTTAGCGGGGTCGGCGCCAGTATTCACCGCAACCAGAAAGTCGTCTAGCCCTTGGGTACCCAGCACCTTACGGCCGAATGTGAGGTAGTGGGCGACTGCCCAGGCGGTCAGGTAGTGCCGGTCGGCCACCTCGGTTTCCCCGGCGTGGGCCGTCACGAACTGTTCCCGCCCGGTGCGAAACAGATCGGCCAGTGGTACCAGGCCGTTTTCTGCCTTCTTCATGGCTGCCTCCTTCACACGCTTCAGCCGGGCCGTGTCGGCATGCCCGACTCTCAGCTCGCCGGCCTCGATCACCGGATCCTCGAACAACTGGGCCAACCCCTCATTCAGCCACCGTGGCAGTTCACCGGTGCCGGCCCCAGCCTTGACCTCCTCCGGCTTGAGCGGCGGAAAGACAAACGCCGCGGCGTAGGAATGGAAGGCCTCGTGATACAGGATGGCAAACAGGCGACGGGTGGCAGCGTCGAACGCGGCCTCGTTCTCCCGCTCGGCGGCGACGATCTTTTCCCGCTCCTTCCGCACCCCGCCGAGGAACCGGTCCAGTTCCTCCTTCGACCCCTTGTAAAGTTCCTTTAACTCTTTCTCGGATCGGTCTAATGCGACTCTCTGCTGCTGATGGTGAAGGCGGGTGCGGCGGAGGCTGTCGCCCAGGCGCTTGAGGTCGGACCCGCACACGATGCGGTTGTCGGTGGGGAAAAAGACCGCGGCATTGGCCACCTTTACCCCGGCCGACTGCAACACAGCCCGGTAGTCGTCCAGGGTGTCGGCCAGGTCGACCCGGGTTGGGCGGGCGGCGGCGCGGCGTGGCGGCAGCACGCGTGCAAAGGCGGTGTAGATCTTCTCCAGGCGTACCGCCGCCCGACGGGTGATGTCCTCCTCGGCCCCGCTCACCAGTACGAACTGATCGGCGGTGTACCGGCGGGCCGCGTTCGCCTTGCCCAGCCAGTCGGACGGTGCGAACTCGATGGCGGTGATCCGATCCTGCTCGCCGGCGCCGTCGGCGTCGAGGGCAGCCAATCGCTCGCGGAGCTTTTTTCGGTCGTCGTCGCTCAGACGGGTGATCCTGTCCACCTCAGCCGCGGTGAAAGTCGTTGTGAGGGTGATGGAAGGGCGGCCAGGTGGCCGGCGGACGATCCGAAACCGTACCCCGTCGGTCGATTCTTCCAGGATCAACCCGCGGAATACCGTACCAAACTTGATCCGCACTTCGTCGGTGGGCCAGTCGCCGCTTGGCCCCGGCGGCTGTCCGAATAGCGGAGCGGCGATCAGGAGTATGAGAAACGCGCGGAGCATGGTGGGGTCTCGCACCTATCCTCTCATTGTGTCGCACATTAACCGCTCGCGGAAGGGGTCGTCATGGCAGCCGGAGACATCGTAGTAGCCATTACCGGGGCGAGTGGCTCGCGGTACGGGACGCGACTGCTAGAAGTGCTGCTCCGTGCCGGGCGGACAGTCCACCTGGCCATCAGCCCCACGGCCGGCGAAGTTTTCGAGCGTGAACTCGGCCGATCGGTGCCGCTACTTCCCAATCAGTTCGACCCACGGGTGCTGCTCGGGCCGCTCGGCGAAGGGCTTGACCTGACGCGGTTGCACTACCACGACGTGAGGAACTTCCAGGCCGGCATTGCGAGCGGATCGTTCCTCACAGCTGGCATGGCGGTCTGCCCGTGTAGCCTGGGCACCGTCGCGGCCATCGCTCACGGCGTGGGTGAAAACCTCATCCACCGGGCGGCCGACGTTCATCTGAAGGAACGTCGCAAACTGGTACTGGTGCCGCGGGAGACGCCCCTCGGGGTGATTCAGTTGCGGAACTTGCTAGCGGTGGCCGAGGCGGGGGCGGTGGTGCTGCCAGCGATGCCGGCATTCTACACTCTGCCACGCACGATCGAGGACCTGGTGGACTTCGTCGTCGGGCGGGTGTGCGATCAACTCGGGGTGGAACACCGGCTATTGCGACGATGGAGTGAGACGGACGAAGTGAGCGCCGACAAGAATTCCGTTGAGGGATGAACTCGGTACGTGTTCAGCCAATGCCAACAATTTAACTGCGTGATTTGAACTCTGTGTGGGATCGTAACGAATTTGACGGTTCTTGTTCCCTTCAGAAACGCTGAACCAACCCAAATATACTACGCAACCCTACGAGATTGCCTATTTTCGATCCATCTGCCGCACCCACGCCCACCCGGCGGAGTCGCCGTGATGTCGTCTGCACGCCAAGATGGTAGCCCACCTCCCTTGCACACCGAGCGTCTCCCGAACGTTGAGCCGTTGGGGTATGACCAACTGGTGGTCGGTGCCCGCAACTTCGGGCTGAAGTGGCTTCGTGATCAACTCGATCGCCCGGACGCCCCCGAATCGCTGGACATGTTGAACAAGGTCTTGCGGCTCGACCTCGCCACGACGACTGATGTCGCTGCCCGGCTTGTTGAGTATCGGCGGGTGTTTCCAGCCCTTCGGACAACTCCGGAAGGGCGGCGTCTGGTGGTCGAGTTGCAGGCCGAGTACGACCGTCGGCTGGCTGACATCACCCCGCCGCCGTGGCCGCCACGGATGCCACTGGAACAGCGAACGGAACTGGTACCATCGCCGCACCCGGTGTCGGCCAATTCGGCGTCGGCCGAGCCGTCGGCGTTTGGTTCGTCGGATGTGCCTGAACTCGCCCCTGTGGTGGCGGCCGAACTGGGCTTCACTGAACTGGTGCGGCTTGGCCAGGGTGGCTTCGGGACGGTCTACACTGCCCGTCAGCCGGGGGTAGGGAACCGGTTGGTGGCCATCAAGTACACCACCGCCCGCAGCCGCGAACCGCAGGTTCTGGCCGCCCTTCAGCACCCGAACATCATGCCGGTGTGGTCGGTCCACGAATACGCCGGGCACCGGGTGTTCTGCATGCCGCTGCATGGGCGTACCACCCTTGCCGACGTGCTGCGGATGATCGATCGCACCAAGAGCCTGCCCGCCACTGGGGCTGGGTTCTTGTCGGCCGCGACCGCCATTGACCCGCCGTCTGATCCCACCCCGCAGTCGGATTTGGAGATCGAACTTCCCGATGCCCAGGACTACGAGAGCGACCGCCGCCGCCTGGCCAAGCTCGGGTATGTCGATTCGGTGATCCAGGGGATGATCCGGTTGGCCGATGCCCTGGTCCACGCCCATCGTCGGCGGGTGGTCCACCTCGACATCAAGCCGGCCAATATCCTGGTGACCGACGACGGCGGGTTGATGATCCTCGACTTCGGGCTGGCCTATCAGAACGGACTACCGGCCTCTCCGGAGGGGGGCGGAACGGTGCGGTACATGTCTCCGGAGCAGCTAAGTTTGTTCACCTCAGGGAAGGGTGTCCGGCCGGACCCGCGGATGGACCTCTACGCCCTCGGGCTAGTGTTCTTCGAGTTGCTCACCGGCCGGCACCCCTTCGCCGAGAGCCTAATCGCCGGTACACGCCGCGAAGATTGGGTCGCGGCTCGACACCGCCAGCCGCCGTCGGTGCGGCAATTCAACCCGGCTGTTCCGCCGGGGGTGGAAGCGATTGTCTGTAAACTCCTTCAGCCTGATCGCGACGCGCGTTACCAGTCGGCCGAGCAAGTACTTACCGACCTCACCCGCCACCGCGACGATCAACCGCTGGTCCACGCTGTCAACCCTTCGCTCTGGGAACGGGTGTGCAAGTTCCGCCGCCGCCATCCGGTTGTGACCGTGGCCATTCTGGCGGGCCTGTTGGCCGTGCTCGCCATCAGTGGGATCTTGACCGCCAAGGTCGAATCCGATCGGTACAACGCCGCTCTTCACAGCCAACAAGAACAAATCGCGCGGAACGAACTCGCTGCGGTTCTGAAGGATCTCACATCGACCCGCATCGACGCGGGCTCTTTCAACCCGAGTGTCCGGCAGCATGTCTTGGATACTGTCGAAAAGTGGCGGAAAATCTACCAACTCGACGGCGTCAATTGGCGAGCGCACATGGGCTTCACGAGGTTGTCGGGGCTCGAGCAGGCGACACTCACCGCCACCTTGGGTGAACTTGTTCTGCTCGCTGCCCATGCCGAGCGGTTGAACGCTCTCGGGGTGGCCCCGGCTGTCACCGAGCGTGCCCTGAAGCGGGCCGTAGGTTGGAACCATCTGGCCGAGAAAATCTTCGACACCCCGCCGGCGGCCGTCGGTGAACAGCAGGTGGCCCTCGCCCGTCTTCAGGGGCAGGCTGCTCCGGTTCTCGCCCCCCCTCCGCCAGACACCCCGCTCGATCTCTACCTGCGGGCACTCGGCTTCATCGCCGACCGCAAAATGGCAGAGGCGAAGGTGACCCTGGAAGAGTTGGAGCGGAAAGACCCGCAGCACGCCCCCGGCCAGTTCGCGCTTGGGTATGTCTACCAGACTAACAATCGGTATCGGGACGCCGCCGAACGATATCAGGTGGCCAAGGCGCTCGTTCCCACCGACTTCCGCGCTCCGCTCAATCGAGCCGCCGTCATGTTTCTGGCCGGTGAGCCGGAGGAAGCCATGGCCGATGCATCCACCGCCATTGATCGTTGCCCGAATATCCCCGATGCCTTCTACATGAGGGCGAACGCCCGCTATCAGTTTGTCGGCCGCACACGGAGTAAATCCTCCCCGACTCAACTCGTAGAGAAGCTTATTCCAGCCCTGACCGACATCGAAAACGCCATCCTCCTCGGTGGCCGTCGGTTCAAGTACCTGAACCTTCGCAACCGTATCCTCCACTCCTCCGGCCAGCCGGATAATCAGGAAGAACTGCACGACGCCCTGGCGGAAGACGACGGCGATTTCGTCACTCGCGGCCTCCTCCGACACAAGGCCAGGAGGAACGACGAGGCGATGGCCGACCTGACACGAGCGACCGAAATCAACCCTCAGAACGCCGAAGCGTGGTACAACCTCGGCGTGATTCAGGTTAACCTCCAACATAACCGTGCGGCGATCGAGTCCTTCAACCGGGCGATTGCACTCACCCCAGGTTCGGCCAAGCCACGGTTCGGCCAGGCGCTGGTTCTCGCTCGCATGGGCGAGTTTCAGTCCGCCTCCGACAGCATTGCCGGCCTGATCCCAACCGACTCCCAAACCTACCTGCTTCGCGCCTCCACCTATGCCCTCACCTCACAGTTCAACCTGAATGATCGCGGGTCGGCCTACGCCGCCTTGCGGGATGCTGTTCGGGTTGGAGGGGTGAACTGGAACGAGTACGACAAGGACCAAGACTTCGACTTTGTCCGGGATCTGCCAGGGTTCCGCACCCTCAGAGAGCGGGAAGGCCGTCCGCTCGACTGACCGGCACCCGCACAGCGTCTGTCGGGCAGACCACCTCGCAAGCCCCGCACCGTACGCAATCCAGTGGGCGGGGTAGCCACACCACTTTCCCTACCGGTTCCAGGCATCGCGTCGGGCAGACGCCTACACACCGCCCGCACCCGGTGCAGCGGGCGTCGTCGAGTTGCGGGAGTGGAAGAGCAGTGATCGACATACCCCCGACTGTTCTATCCCGGCGGCTCAATAGTCGCCCGGCACCACCTCGCCGCCGGCGCGGGTGGCCAAGGCGGGCATGATCTCGTTGGCCGAGTAACGCACAAAGTGAACGCTTCCGTCGGCGAAGGCGAAGTTGGCCCCGCCGGGGTGCGGGCTCCAGAAGTGAAA
>JALOQR010000223.1 GCA_025459365.1 Fimbriiglobus sp. | reverse complement strand
CATTCGCCCTGCGGACCATCTCGAACGGTTGAACTCCCACGGGCCATTGACCTCGGTCGTGTGGAGAACAATTCCCCTGGTTGCCCTGGTTGAAAGATCCGACGGTAGTTCACTCTTCGGACCAGTGGCCGCTCGTCGAGCTTCGCTTCTCAGCCGCATTGAATCGACTACACCTGCCGGCCAATTCACTTTCACATCTGTGCCATCAAGAACAGCCCAACGATCAGCCCCACCAGCACCCAGGTGATGAACACTGCAACGGTGAAGTTCAATAGCAACCGGTGCCGCGTCACAGCCGCCGTGACGAGAAGGTGCATCCCGCTGGCCAACAGCAGCAGAGCCGGGAGTGTGACGGGCCATGCGCGGACGAAGATGTATTCGATGATGTGAGCCGGTCGGTCCTCCACCCGCATCCCCACGGACGAGAACGACGACCACCCGCCACTCCAAAGCAGCCACAAGACGGGCAAGACGACAGAAGACAATCCGACGAACACCAGCGGTCATCGACCCCGCCGGCTCGCTGCCGGGTCATCTGGATCGCTCACCTCTCGCTGTGGCACAGTGCGTCCCCTCGGTACGATAAACCTGATACCCGAGGTCCGCCATGTCTGCCTTCGCCAGTCTCGTCGAGACCACCGACGACGCCGTTTACACCCTCACCACCACCACCCAGGGGCCGGGCGGGAAACTGCCCGTCACCGATGAACTGCTCCGCCACGCCCCGAGCGGCGATCTGTTCGGCTGGACGCAGAACGTCGGTATGGGACTGCAACCGGAACTGCTCGGTCGCAAAGAGTTCTTGATCCTGTCTACTCACGGCGGTGTCCGAGCCGAAGATGGTACCCCAGTGGCGCTCGGCTTCCACAGCGGGCACTGGGAGGTCGGGTTGCTGGTGAAAGCAGCAGCGGAGGAGTTCAAGGCACAGCGAAGCATCCCATTTGCCGGGGCCGTCACCGACCCGTGCGACGGCCGCACCCAGGGCACCGCCGGCATGTTCGATAGCCTGCCGTACCGCAACGACGCCAGCATGGTGATGCGGCGGCTGATGCGGAGCCACCCGACGCGGGCCGGGGTGATGGGCGTGGCGACGTGCGACAAGGGCCTGCCGGCGATGATGATGGCGCTGGCCAGCCAACACGACTACCCGACGATCCTGGTGCCCGGCGGGGTGATGCTGGCCGGGATGACGGGAGAGGAAGACACGGGCAAGGTGCAGACCATCGGCGCCCGCTACGCCAACGACGTGATGACGCTCGACCAGGCCGCGGAGGCGGGCTGCCACGCGTGTGCGTCGCCGGGCGGCGGGTGCCAGTTCCTCGGCACCGCGGCGACGAGTCAGGTGATTGGCGAGGCTCTGGGGCTGGCGCTGCCGCACTCGGCGCTCGCCCCGTCGGGTCAGCCAATCTGGCTCGACATGGCCCGGCGGTCGGCGAAGGCGTTGGTGAACCTGCAACGCCGCGGCATCACCACGAAACACGTCCTCACCGAAGCGGCGTTCCGCAACGCCCTCGCCGTGTTCGCTGCGTTCGGCGGCAGCACGAACCTGCTACTGCACACCCCCGCCATCGCCTTCCAGGCCGGGGTGACGCGGCCGACTGTGGATGACTGGACGCACTTTAACCGCCGCGTGCCGCGACTGGTGGACGCGTTGCCAAATGGGCCGATCGGCCACCCGACGGTCCGCGTGTTCCTTGCTGGCGGGGTGCCGGAGGTCATGCTGCACCTGCGGGCGCTTGGCATGCTCGAACTCGACGCCCTCACCGTCACCGGTGAACCGCTTGGTAAGAACCTGGAATGGTGGGAGACGTCCGACCGGCGGAAACGGTTGCGGGACCACCTCACCACGAAGGATCGCGTCGACCCAGATACCGTCATCATGTCGCCCGACGCGGCGAAGAAGCGGGGCCTCACCAGCACCGTCACCTTCCCACGCGGCAACCTCTGCCCGGAGGGGAGCGTCATCAAATCGACGGCCATCGACCCGAGCGTGGTGGACGCCGACGGGGTGTACCGCAAGACCGGCCCGGCGAAGGTGTTCACCACCGAGAAGGCGGCCATCGCGGCGCTCAAGGGACAGGGGCCGAAGGCGGTGGTGCCCGGCGACGTGCTGGTGCTCTGCTGCCGCGGGCCGCTGGGGTCGGGGATGGAGGAGACGTATCAGGTGACGAGTGCCCTGAAGTTCCTGCCGTGGGGCAAGCAGGTGGCGGTACTGACTGACGCCCGGTTCAGCGGAGTGAGCACCGGGGCGTGCATCGGGCACGTGTCGCCGGAGGCGCTGGCCGGCGGGCCGATCGGCAAGCTCCGCGACGGCGACCGGATCGAGATCGTGATCGACCGGGTTAAGCTCGAAGGCACGGTGAACCTGGTCGGCGACGAAAGTGGGGTGAAGGGTGTGGCGTGGGGCACGGCCGAGTTGGCGAGCCGACAACCGCGGCCCGACCTGCACGCCGACCCGGCATTGCCGGCCGACACGCGGCTGTGGGCGGCGCTCCAGCACGCCAGCGGCGGCGTCTGGGGCGGGTGCGTGTACGACGCGGAGGCGGTGGCGAGGAAGTTGATCGGCGTGGTAGGATAGAGTACCGCCCATGGCCACCTACCTCGAAGTCGACCCGGTCACTCTCCACCTGCCGCCCCAAAGGTGGTCAGGGGCGGACCGCATCAAATTGACCCGCCAACTGTCGAAGCACGGTAGATCGGTAGTCGGTATGCCTCCGCCGTGGGTCCATCGTGACGGCAGTGGCCGGCTGATGGTCGTGGACGGGGTGACGCGAGCCACACGGGTGGCTAGATTCTTGCCCGGTCATTTGATCCGAGTCGAAGTGACCGAAGAGTTGCCGGGTGACGACTTTTCTTCGTTTCCAACCGTGGGGGACCGACTGCCATGACTCCAGAACGCCGCGAGGTGCTGAACATCTTGGCCGAACTCAGCGAACTTCGGCCGGACATCCGCATGGGTCAGTGGATGCTCATGTTCGCCGACGCCGCCCTCGGCACGAAGCCCGAGTCGATCTACGACGTGGAAGACGGGGAGTTGCTGCCAGTGATGCGGCGGTTCCTCGAATCCCGCCGCGAGGCTGCGGCCGTCGCCGTTGCCGCCGCGGGGTGAACTGTGAACTCGCGCGAGCACTTCTGGCAGAGCGAGAACGGCCACATCCGCGAACTCATGGAGATGGTCGAAGACCAGCTTCAGCATTTGGCCGGACAACGGCGGTGGCGGCTAGCGATGTGTGCGTTCGCACGGCGCGCGGCAGAGGCGACCGGAATGACGGGGATGGCCCGAGTCGTAGACACACTTGACAGGTGTGTCGATGGACAGGTTCCCGAAGGAACGCCGGAGCCGGCTTGGGACGAACTTCGCCGTTACCGTACCGTATTCCCATGCAGGACACCACGCGAGAGGACTTCGCGATGGCTGCGGTGTCGGCGGCGTGCCATTCCATCGATGTGGAACCGAATCGCATGTTCGACGCGATGTACTGGCAGCACGCCGAGTTTGCGTTCGCGGATGCTGACTGCGAGTGTGTCACCCAAGCCGCCATCTTCAAGGACATCTTCGGCAACCCCTTCCGTCCGGTCGTGTTCGATCCCCGCTGGCGGACCGAAGCCGCTCTCGCCCTCGCCCGCACCGCCTACGACTCCCGTAACTTCAGCCTGCTCCCGATCCTGGCCGACGCGCTCGAAGACGCCGGGTGCGACCACCCCGAGGTACTGAACCACTGCCGCGGGCCTGGGCCACACGTCCGCGGGTGCTGGGTCGTCGATGGCGTCCTCGAACTTCCCTGACTCACAGCCCGAGGACGTCGGCCATCGTGTACATGCCGGCGGGTTTGCCGGCGAGCCATTTGGCGGCGGCGAGCGCCCCGCGGGCGTAGCTGTCGCGGCTGCTCCCCTTGTGCACTAACTCCATCGTCTCCCCCTGCGAGGCGAAGATGATGGTGTGCTCGCCGACGCTGTCACCCCCGCGGATGGCATGCACGCCGATCTCGTCCGGCGTCCGCTCGCCGACCAGCCCCTCGCGGCCGTGCAGCACCTTCGTCTGCCCCATCGCCGCCTGGATCACTTCCACGAACTTGAGCGCCGTCCCGCTCGGCGAGTCCTTCTTCATCTTGTGGTGCCGCTCCACCACCTCCACATCGAACCCTTTGCCCTTCAGTGCCTCACCGGCCAATTTGGTCAGCTTGAACAGCAGGTTCACCACCAGGCTCATGCTCGGCGAGAGCAGAACGGCGGTGTGGTGGGCGGCGTGGTCGATCTCGGCGAGGTGCTCCTTCTCCAACCCTGTTGTGGCAACGACGAGCGGTAGTTTGCGGTCGACGCACGTCTTGAGGATGCCGAGCGTGCCGGCGGGGGCGGAGAAGTCGATCACGCAATCGACCGGCAGGCCGAGCGGCAGTTCGGCCGAGACGGGCACGCCGATGGCCCCCACCCCGGCCAGTTCGCCGGCGTCGGCTCCGAGTTTCGGGTGACCCGGCGAGTCGACGGCGGCGACGACCCTCAGTGCGGAGTCCTCGCGGGCGAGGGCGACGAGCCGTTGGCCCATCCGCCCGCACGCCCCGTGGATGGCGACAGTGGTTTTCATGTGAGGTGACCCAGTAAGTTCCCAGTGGAATTCAACCGCCAAGACGCCACGACGCCAAGTCGCCAAGAACCAAAGTGACCACAGACTTCTTGGTGACTTGGCGTCGTGGCGGTAGCTTCTCCGCCTTCACGCGTACAGCTCGATGGCCTGCACGATGGCGGTCAGGTCGTTCGGCACCTGCACGGCGCGGTTGGCGAAGTTGGCCCGGCGCACGCCCCGTTTCCCGAGCACGTCGTCGAATGTCTTCGGGTCGGAGGAGTGGTATGCCACCGTCGCTGTTGGATCCTTGAGCAGGTGGGCCGTCAGGATGCACACCGCCCGCTCGCCGGGGTCGATCACACCCTCACGCACCAGTTTTTGCAACCCCGCGACGCTCGCGGCGCTCGCCGGCTCGCACCCCAGCCCGCCGGCCCCGATCTTGGCCTTCGCGTCGAGCATCTCGGCATCGGTCACCTCTCGCACCACCCCACCACAGCGTTCGAGTGCCCTTAGCGCCTTCGGCAGGTTCACTGGGCGGTTGATTTCGATGGCACTCGCCAGGGTGTCGGCCCGCTTGTCGGCGTCGTCGAGGTACTTCATGTACACGCCGATCTTGCGGTCGTCCGGCTGGCCGCCGTTCCACCGCACCCCGTTCCGCTCGTAGAGCTGGTAGAAGGTATCGGCCCCGGCGGCGTTGATCACTGCAATTCGAGGTGGCTTGGCGATCAGGCCGAGTTCGGTCAACTCGATGAACGCCTTGCCGAACGCCGATGAATTGCCGAGGTTGCCGCCGGGCACCACGATCCAGTCCGGCACCTCCCACCGCAGGGCTTCGAGCACCCGCAGCATCACCGATTTCTGCCCCTCCAGCCGGAACGGGTTGATGCTGTTGACGAGATAGATGCCGAGCTGCCGCGACACTTCCTGAACGCGCCGCAGGGCGTCGTCGAAGTCGCCGGCGATCTGGACGGTGAGCGCCCCGTGTTCGAGCGCCTGGCTCAATTTGCCGTAGCTGATCTTCCCGCTGCCGATGAAGATGACCGCCCGCATGAGCTGGCTGGCGGCGCAGTAGATGGCGAGGCTCGCCGAGGTGTTGCCGGTGCTCGCACACGCCGCCCGCCGTGCTCCCACCATCTGAGCGTGGGTGAATGCGGCCGTCATGCCGTTGTCCTTGAAGCTGCCGCTCGGGTTCATCCCCTCGTATTGCAGGTACGTCGTGCCCGGTTTCATGCCGCAGTAGGCGGCCACCGAGTCGGCTCGCTGGCAAAGGGTTTGCCCCTCGCCGATGGTCATGATCTTTTCGTCTGGGGCGAATGGGAACAACTCGCGGAATCGCCACACCCCGGAGAAGTCGAGCGGGTGCGTGCGGTTCGACCACTTCGCCTCGAAGTGCTTCAAGCTGGTCGGCACCGGGAGGCGGTTCCAGTCGTAGGCCACGTCGAGCAACCCGCCGCACTTTGGGCAGTGGAACGACGTGTCGGCGAGGTCCACCGTGGTGCCGCAGTGGGGGTGGATACACCGCTGGAACGCGAGGTCGGACACGAGCGAGCACCGGGAGCGTGGGGCGGACAGGTGTAGAGTACAAACGCGAGCGGGGCGACGTGAGTCTATCGTTGCCCCAAAACAGCGGGCCGACCTCTTCTGGCGCACTTTCGGTCAATTCAAAACCATCTCTGAGCACGCGGTGAGCACGTCATATCGGCATACGGGCAGAAAACGAGCGAAACGGATGTTCGGCACGCGGCCTGCAGTGGCCGGCCTGTTTCGTCTAACCACGACTTGAGGTTAATCTCGCCATGCTCCACCGCCGTGCCGCGTTCACGCTCATTGAACTGCTCGTCGTCATCGCCATTATCGCCATCCTGATCGGCCTGTTGTTGCCCGCCGTGCAGAAGGTGCGCGAGGCCGCCGCCCGAATGCAGTGCAGCAACAACCTCAAGCAGATCGTGCTGGCCGCCCACAACTACCATTCGGCCGAGGGGAGCTTCCCTCCAGGGTTTGTGACTGGCGGCAACCCCGGCCTCACCTCCGGCTGGCGGACGCTCAACCCGCACAATCCCGCCCACTTCACCCCTGGTTGGAGTGTGTTCACCTATCTCCTGCCGTATCTCGAACAGGACAACCTGTTCCGCCAGATCAACCTGACCCAGCCGATTCTGTCGCCGGCCAACGCGCCGGCCATCGCCGCCGCTCGGAACGGGCGGTTCTCCGTGTTTGTCTGCCCATCCGACACCAGCCCACGGAACGTGGACATCTTCGACTTCGGGGAGGTCGGTTCGCACACGGCCTTCAGTGGGACTGGCACCGTGTTGGCAAACCTGCCGGTGTCGTCGTACGTGGCGTGCATTGGCTCGGGCGACCACGAGTTGATCGGTTCCGACCCGCAGTTCAACGGTGTGTTTTTCCGCAATAGCCGGGTGCGGGTCGAGGACATCACCGACGGAAGCAGTCAGACGGTCGGGTTCGGCGAGCGGATGAGCCGGGTGTGCGAGTCGACCTGGCTCGGCGTGATTCCTGGGGCCGAGGCGGTGCATTCGGTCGAGTGGGTCGGCCGCATGGGGTTGCCGCATCGCAGCCACAACTACCGACCGGCGAACGTGCTTGTGACCGCCCACCTGCGGGGGAGCCTGCCCAACCAGGCGTCGACGGCCAGCCCGAGCGCGTTCATGTCGGCCCACACCGCCGGGGTGGTGTTCGCCAACATGGACGGGTCGGTGCGGTTGATCACCAGCACCATCCCGATCACGACCTTCCGGGCACTGGCCACGCGGGCCGGGGGCGAAGTGATTGGCGACTATTGATGTGGGCCGGTGGCGTCTGTGGTTTGCGGGAGTGAAGGGAACACCGCGATCCAGGGGCGGTCGATTATTTGACACCTATCACATTGATGGTCATCGGGGGGATGCCTCGCACTGTCGGCCACGCCTCACGACACCCCCCTCTCTGCCACACTGCCACCTGCCACACACATACCCCCCCCTCGGCCACCACCACCCGAACGATGGCCGAAATCCGCCCCATTCTCCAC
>JALOQR010000018.1 GCA_025459365.1 Fimbriiglobus sp. | reverse complement strand
TGCCGAACGGCCGACTTGGTGTCCCCTCACACGCAATGTCGGCGTTCGTCGTCTGGTATCGGCCGTTTCGGGGAGGGAATCGAGCGATTCTGCCGGCGGCGCGGGTTGGACCGGCAAACTGAGAGGAAAAGTGGTGGTAAACAGGGGGAATTATTCAAGCCACGGGAGACGGGGGGCTGGCCTGGTAACGTGGGGAAACCGCCACCACCGGCAAGCCAAGTGCCCGTTTGATGGGGATGAACTCGCCCACGTCGTTCCCCTCGATCTTGTGGCCGATCCACTGGAGGACATACCCGCACACGAAGGCGGCGAGGCACCAGGACCACGGAAAGAAGAATAGGGCTGGCACGGCGAGTAGGGCGAGAGGGATGCCGAGCATATGCAGCCAGAAGGACACCGGGTGCTGGTGGCGTTCAAGCCAGTTGCGGCGGGCGCGGCCCGCGAAGCGGAGCACCTTGCGGGCGATGGGGAACGATTCGCGGCGGGGTATGTCGCTCATGGCACACAAGGTAGGTGGGGAAGGCGGGGTTGAACAGGTGCGATTGAACAAGCCCCCGTCACTTGTGCTTGCGACCCCCCTTCCCCTCCGGCTACCCTATCCCCTTTCGCCCGGCACGGAGGCCGTTGCATTGCCTGCGTCTCGTTCCCGCTTTTTGCTCGGTGCCGTCGCCAACTGGCTGGCGTTTGCCGCGACTCTCGCTGTTGCCTTCCTGCTCACGCCGTTCCTCCTCGGCCACCTGGGCAAACCGCGGTACGATGTCTGGTGCATCGCCGAAGCAGTGCTGGCCTACTTCACCCTGCTCGACATGGGCGTGGCCGCCTGCCTCGTCAGGGCTGTTGCCGGACGGCATGCGTCCGCCGACGCCGACGGTCTAAACCGCATGGCATCAAGTTGCCTCGCGTTGTTCGTGGCAGCCGGCGGGGTGGCGCTGGCGGTTGGCGTGCCTGTGCTACTGGCCATGAGCGGTACCTTGAGCGAGAAGGCCGACGGCGACCCCGGCGTGCTGCCGTTCTTGCTCCTCATGCTGGCAAACGTGGCTGCCGGTCTGCCGCTTTCGGTGTTGCCGAGCATTCTCGATGGGCTGGAGCAGTACGCCGCAAAGAGTTTGGTGAAACTGCTAGCACTGGCCGCCCGCACTGGCGGAATGGTGTACGCCGTGACGACCTTCGGCGGGCTATTCCCGATTGCGGTGGTGTACACGGTGGTCACGGCTCTTGAGCACCTGGCTCTCGCCCTGCTCTGCCGAAAGTTCCTGCCAATACTCCGGTTCAACTGGCGGCTCATCGACCGGGCCACACTCAAGCAAGTGAAGACCTACAGCGTGGATGCCTTCCTCGCGATGCTCGCCGGGCGGATCACCGTGCAAACTGGCACCGTGCTCATCGGCCTGCTCCTGCCATCCGGGCAGGCGACGTTCTTCGCCACCGCTTCCCGACTGGTGGAATACGCCAAGAGCCTCCTGCGAACGGTGACAGCCACTCTGACACCCAACGTCTCGGCGATGGAGGCGAAGGGCGATCACGCCGGAGTCCGCCGGCTGTTCCTGAACGCGACCCGCTGGATGCTCTACCTGGCATTACCGATTCAGATCGGGCTGATGCTGTTCGGGAAGCCGTTCTTGTCGCGGTGGGTCGGGGCGGAGTTCGTCGAGGGGAGCTTTCCTGCGGTGGTGCTGCTCGGCACGACGCTCGCGGTCGGGGTGGCGCAATCCGCGGCGAGCCGCATCTTGTACGGCCTTGGCCGGCTCAGGTGGTTCGCCCGAGCGGCACTCGGTGAAGCGTTGCTGAACCTGCTGCTGACAGCGATCCTGATCCAGCCTCTCGGGGTGACGGGTGTGGCAGTGGCAGTGGCAGTGCCGAACCTGCTGTTCTGTGCGGTAGTGATTGGTCTGACGGCGAAAGAATTGGGCGTGTCGGCGGGCGACTACTTCAGGGTGTGGTGGAAGCCACTGCTGGCGAACGCGGTCCCGCTTGCGGTGTGGCTGGCAATCGGTGGGCCGGCGCCCGACTACGGGGCGATCGCCGCAGCGGTGGCAGCAGGGTTGTTGCCCTACGCCGCCGCTGTGGGACTCCTCGAACGCGGGCGGGCGTTGTTGGCGAGAGGCCGGCGAGTGGTGCCCCGTCAAGGATCGGGGCATGTTGTCATGCCCTCACCCGGCCCCTGACGAGACTCCACTCGCCCGGCACGTTACGACGCCTTCACCTCGATCTTCCTCGGCTTGGCCTGCTCGGTCTTTGGCACCGTGAGTCGCAGCACGCCGTGGGTCAGGTTCGCTTCGAGTTTGGCGTCGTCGGCGGTGGTCGGCAGTCGCAACATCTGCTCGAACTTGCCGAAGGTGCGGGTATCGACGCCATCGTCGCGCTTCTCCGTCCGCCGTTCCCAGCTCACTGTCAGATCGCGGTTGTGGACCGACAGTTGGACATCTTCTGGCTTCACACCAGGAGCGTCGATCTCGACGTAGAAAGTGTGCTCATCCTGCCAGATGGCCAACGGCAGACCAGGCCGGGTGCTAAACGGGGCGAGGGCATCGCTGCCGAGCAATCGCTCGAACAGTGTGCCGATCGGGGTGAGAGCGTGCGGGCCGTTGCGGGTCAGGTTCATTTGCTGAGACATGGAGAAATCCTCCGCAAAACAGGGTGGAAAAGGGCGACGGCCGGGCCAAAGCCCTGAGGATTCAGGTGCATTCCGCGACGGTCGCCGGTCGGGTGTGCGAGAAAGCAGGCTCCATGCCAAACATCGACGAGTGGTCGTAAGTGGCTGAAATGCAGGGATTTTCGCCGATTTAGGGTCGCTGACATCCCGCTGTCATCTTGACAGCGACAGTCACTTCTTGCGGGTGGCGGAGAGGAAGTGCGTCTGCTCTTGCTCGACGGTTGATTCGGGCCGGGCTGCCTTCGTGTCCTTGGCCATGTTCACCGTGAGTACGTCGCCTTGAAGGGTATAGACGCCGAGTTGCCAGGTCTTCCCCCCATCGCTCGACCAATCGAGTTGCTTCGGGTGGGTGGTCGGGTCGATGCGAAAACGACCGGTCCGCTCGTCTGGGCGTTCGCCCCCACCGGCCGTGCCGTCTTGTTTGAACCACCACGCCCGTTTCTTCTGCGGTTCCTCCCACTCGCCAATGAGGGCCGAGCGGTCGTCGTGCTTCAGGGCCTTGGGGACCGGTGCAGCGACGCCGAACGAGGCGACCACGAGGGCGACCAATGCGAACAGGTGGCGACACATGGGTGAACCTCCGGGCGTCTAGCGCGAGTGTAACCGTTGGTCAGCGACCGTAGGGGAATATTCCGGACAAATCCGGCGGTGGAACGGCCAGGCACCGATTGGTATGCTGTTCACGTCATCCGTCGAACCCGCCTCACACCCACTTCTGAGACGCCCCCGCCATGACCTACCTGTTGCTCGCTTTCGCCCTCTCGGCCCCAGTGTTGAAGGACACCACCACCGCCAACTGGGCGGAGTTCCGCGGGCCAAACGGCACCGGCCACTACACCGGCCCCGCCGTCCCCGAAACGTGGGGGCCCGACACCCACGTTGCGTGGAAGACATCCATCCCCGGCAAAGGCTGGTCTTCGCCGGTGCTGATGAAGGGCAAACTGTACCTCACCACCGCCGTGCCGAAGGGCGAGGGCAAGCAGGTCGATCAGGAGTTGCGGGTACTGTGCGTCGACGCGGCGTCGGGGAGCATCGACTGGAACGAACTGGTGTTTTTGCAGGAAGGGAAGTCGGCCCCGTCGCCGCACGCCAAGAACAGCCACGCCAGCCCCACAGCAATTACCGACGGGGAGCGGGTGTACGTCCACTTCGGGCACATGGGCACCGCCTGCTACGACCTCGCTGGTAAGCAGGTGTGGGCCACACAGAAGCACACCTACAAGCCACAGCATGGCAACGGTGGGTCGCCGATTCTGGTCGATGGCAAGTTGGTGTTCTGTTGCGACGGCACCGACCAGCAATTCGTGCTCGCCCTCGACGCCAAGACCGGAGAGCAGGCATGGAAGACCGATCGCAAGAGCAAAGCAAAGATGCGGTTCTCGTTCTCGACCTGCCAGTTTGTCGAACACGCCGGGCGACGGATGATCGTGAGCCCTGCGGCGGATTTCATTGCCGCCTACGACCCGACGACGGGTGAAGAATTGTGGCGAGCGAACTACCCGCAGGTTGGCTGGTCGCTCATCAATCGCCCTGTCTATACCAGCGGGCTGATCGTGTTCTCCACCGGGTACGATTCGCCGATCCTCATCGCCGTCGATCCCTCCGGTAGCGGCGACGTGACCGCCACACACATTAAGTGGCAGTACAAGAAGTTCCCGCCGAACACCCCCTCACCCATCGCCATCGGCGACCATGTTTACAGCCTCTCAGACAAGGGGATGATGGTCTGCCTCGATGCCAAGACCGGCAAGGTGCACTGGGAGGAAAAGGTGAAGGGCAATGGTTTTTCGTCCAGCCCGGTTTTGGTCAATGGCAAGCTGTACATCACCAGTGAGGACGGCAAGGGTACCGTCATCGAGCCGGACGCGAAGGAGTTGAAGGCGACCGACGGCGGCGACATGAAAGAAAAGACTTTCGCCACCTTCGTTCCGCACAATGGGGCGCTCTACCTTCGCACTGAATCGAAGTTGTACAAGTTCCAGAAGTGACCCCCCCGGCGAGCCGAAGTCGGAGAGGCTCCGCTTGACGCCCCTGAACCGGGCTCTCACAGACTTCGGCTTACCAAGAAGAGACCATGACTCCGGCCATCATCCACATCGACGGCGCGTCTCGCGGGAACCCTGGCCCGGCGGCGTTTGCCGTCGTCATCCGCCCCCCAGACGGCCCACCAATCGAGGTGGCCGAGGTGATCCCGAATACCACCAACAACGTCGCCGAGTACACCGCCCTGGTAGCGGCACTTCACGAGGCCCAGGCACGCGGGCTGACCCATCTCCACATTCAGAGCGACTCCGAGTTGCTGGTGAAGCAGATGAACGGCGAGTACCGTGTCAAAAGCCCCGACCTGCAAGAATTGTTTTTGGAAGCCAGCCACCTGCGGAAGCAGTTCGCCAGTGTAAAGATCTCCCACGTCCGCCGTGAGCAGAACAAGCGGGCCGACGAACTGTGCAACCATGCCCTTGATGGCAAGCTTGGCCAACCAACCGCCGCACCGAACACACCAAAACTGCCGAAGCCGCCCGCTGCCAGTGTCAGCGATGATGCTGTGCGGGCCGACGTGCTCGCCTGCCTCGAAGCCGCGGCCAAAAGCTGGGCCGATCAGGGACCACGCCACCCACCCGCCGAGCAGTTGTGGGAGCAAATCTGGAGCATCCTGGAAGAAGGCGGCGTGCTGCGGAAGAAGAAGTAAACACCATCTGTCACCCCCGACCCCCTCTACCGTCAGGGGAGTGGGGAGCAAGGATCCATGCCCGACATTCTTCCCTTCACCGAAGTCCACGACACCGCACTGTCACTCGTCGGCGGCAAGGGGCTTAGTCTCGCTCGCACGGCCGCTGCCGGCCTGCCGGTGCCCCCTGGCTTCGTCGTCACCACCGACGCCTACCGCCGGGCCAAAAACCAAGCCGCGGATGACCCACTTCGTCACGCGATCCAAGAAGCCTACTCCGCCCTCGGGGGTGGACGGGTCGCCGTGCGATCGAGTGCCATCGATGAAGACGGTGCCGAAACCAGTTTCGCGGGCCAGCAGGAAACAGTGCTCGGGATCGAAGGGGTAGATGCGGTAATGGCCGCTGTCGAGCGCTGCTGGAAGTCGCTCTACAGCGATCGAGCCGTGGCCTATCGGAAGGCCCAGGGTATCACCAACAACGATCTGGCAATGGCGGTCGTCGTACAGAAACTAGTGCCCGCCGATGTCGCCGGAGTGCTGTTCACCCGCGATCCACAAGACCCGACCGGCCAGCGGATGAGCATCGAAGCGGCATGGGGATTGGGTGAGGCGGTTGTCTCGGGCCGTGTCACGCCGGATCGATTCACCGTCAACTTTCATACCGGCCATGTGCTCAGTCGCCAGCCAGGAAGCAAAACGGTGGCGATCACCGCCGAAGGCGAACGCCCCGTCCCCTCCGACCGCCAAACCGTCTTGTGCCTCAGTGACAGCCAGCTATCACAATTGGCCGACCTCGGACGGCGAGTGGAGGCATTCGGCCGCGGGCCGCGCGACATCGAGTGGGCATTCGCCGAAGGGCAACTGTTCCTCCTGCAAACCCGACCAATCACTGCCACCACCGCTGCGGATCGAGAAGCCGTCCGCCGCGAAGCCATGGCCAACACCGCCCGGCTCGCCGATTCCAAAGGTACCGTCTGGGTGCGGTACAACCTCAGCGAAAGCCTCCCCGAACCAACGCCAATGACCTGGGCGGTAGTGTCGAGGATGCTCGCCGGCAACGGTGCTTTCGGCTTGCTCAACACCGACCTCGGCGGCGACCCCGACCCAACGCTCGGCGAACTGGGCGCGTTCGACCTGATCGCTGGCCGGCCGATGGCCAACCTCTCCCGCATGCCGCGGTTACAGTTCAAGTACCCACCGCTCGAATACCCGTTCGCCAGATTCAAGGCGGATCCGAAACTCGCCCTCGACCCGAAGCCAGTGCTCAACCCGGCGAAGGACGGCGTTCTGTCGGCCATCGTGCGATTGCCGACGCTCACATGGCGGCTGTTCAAAATCTCCAGCGAAACTCGCAAACAAGCCGAGACGTTCCCGGCTCGGTTCGCCGGCGTGTGTATGCAGTTCGCCACCGAGGCCAAAGCCGCACTTCAGCAAGACTGGGCGAAACTCGACTCCGCGATCGTCTACACGGCCTTCAAGACGTGGGTGGTGAAAACGTGCGTCGAGTTCGCCCGCGACAGCCTGAAACCGACCGCATTCGCCGAGTTCTTCTGGGGGCAGTTGGTAGAAGTGCTGAAGCCAACACTCGGCGAAGAGCGGGCCAAGGCGACGGTGGGTGAAGTCGCACTCGGGGCAAAACCGCCAGTGGAGGCCGCCTTGGCCGACGCCGTGAAGCAACTGAGCCGTGGGACACTCAGCCGCGACAACTTTTTGGAGCGGTTCGGGCACCGCGGGCACCACGAGATGGAGTTGTCGCAACCGCGCTGGGGCGAAGATCCGGCCGCTGTTGCCGCACTCGCGGGCCGTCCACCCGATCCGGTGTCGGAGCGGTTTGGCGAACTGGAACAGAATCTCGACGCCCTCGATCCATTGAAGGGCGATGCGGCTTGGATGCGGATCGCCGGTGAAGTGAAACTGACCGGGGCGAACCGTGCATTGCTTGAAAAAGCCGTCAAGCAGCTTCGCACCCATCTCGGCCTTCGAGAGGCGGCCAAGCACTATCTGCTCATGGGGTTCGCCGTCATTCGTCGGGTACTGCTCGAACTAGATCGGCGCTTCAACCTGAACGGCGGTGTGTTCTTCCTCCAGCCAGCCGAATTGGGGGAGTTGATTCACGGCCAGGACTTCGCCGCGATCATCCGTGAGCGTCGGAAGCGGCGGTTGGTCGAGTTGTCGCTGGAAGTGCCACCGGTATTGTTCAGCGACGACTTGGAAGCGATCGGCCGAGTAATGCCATTCCCAGAAGGAGCGACGACCTTTGAGGGCCTGCCGCTTTCAGCGGGAGTGGCGGAAGCGATAGCCCTGGTGCTGACGCACCCATCCGAACCACCAACAGAGCCGTTCGTACTGGTTTGCCCGAGCACCGACCCGGCCTGGGTGCCGTTGTTCGCCAGGGCAAAGGCGGTGGTCATGGAGACTGGCGGTGTGCTCTCACACGGGGCGATCGTGGCCCGCGAGTTCGGCCTGCCCGCCGTGGCGGGATTACCCGACATCACAAAACGGATTCGCACCGGCCAGCGGCTCCGCGTCGACGGTGGCCGCGGGTTAGTGGCGGTTTTGCCAGGAAATGAAAGGCCCTGAGTCCGTTCGCGCCGTTCGCCTAATCTCCCGATGTGCCTGCTGCCGATACTTCCCAAGATGCCCGAACCTCGCGTACTGATCCTGTTCAACGAGCCGGTGCTGCCGCTCGACCACCCCGACCGCGGGTCGGAAGAAGACGTACTCTACTCGGTAAAAATCGTCGGCGAGAGCCTGAATACCGGCGGAATCCCGTTCGACACATTCGGGGTCACCGACGACCTGACCGCCTTGCTCGCCCGGCTAACCCGCCGGGATTTCGACGTGGCGTTCAACCTCTACGAGGGAACCGCCGACCGCTCAGTGACCGAAGTGTACCTCACCGGCCTGCTGGAATGGCTCGGCATCGCCTACACCGGTTGCCCATCGTTCACCCTGAGCGTCGCACGCAACAAGCCCGTAGCGAAGCGGCTGTTTCAGTCGGCCGGCATCCCCACCGCCGAGTTCACCGAGGTTAGTACGCCCGATGTGCCAGGATGGGCACACTTCCCGGCAATTATCAAGCCAGCAGCAGAAGATGCGAGCGTCGGTATCGAACAGGGTTCTGTGGTGACCACCCCGGATGAACTGCGAGCGCAAGTGCAGTATGTCCTGGACCACTACGGCCCACCGGCACTGGTCGAGCGATACATCCACGGCCGTGAAATTCAGGTATCGGTGATCGATCTCAATGGCGACGGCCGGCCAGTGGTGCTACCTTTTGCCGAGATCGCCTTCAAGCCGACCGAAGGCAGCCGGTGGCCGATCTATACTTACACTGCCAAGTGGCACGAAGAGAGCGACGAGTACAAACACGCCCCGGTGCTGGTGGGTGTGAGCCTACCACCCGCAGTGACGGCCAAATTGAACGAGATGGCCCTGGAGGTCTATCACCTACTCGGTGCCCGCGACTACGCCCGCATCGACTCACGCGTGACCCCGGACGGCGAAGTCTACATTCTCGAAATGAATCCAAACCCGGCCATCACCAGTGTGATGATCGACGAGGGACTGCCGGCGGTCGGCGGCACCTACGACCAGTTCATCGCGGCACTGGTGCGGAACGCCGCCGCCCGCATCGGCCAGTCGTCTGGTAGCCGTCGCGTCCGAACGGAGCGCCCATGAAACCGCTGATTGTGGTCAACGCCGCCACTGCGACCTTCGATTGTTCCTTCGGTCGCGGGTGCGAGGGCGTTTGTTGCCGGCATGGCGAGCCTAGCGTCACTCCAGCAGAGCAGGCCCGCATCAACGGCGTACTCGACCGCGTTCGCCCGCTCCTCCGCCCCGAAGCAGCGAGCGCCCTCGACGCTGACGGATGGCTCTCGGACCAGCAGAAGGTCGGCCTGCCCATGACACGAGTGGTAGACGATTGGTGCATCTTCTTCAATAAGGGATGCACCCTGCACTCAGTAGGAGCGGCCGAGGGCGACTTCGCCAAGTACAAGCCGATCCAGTGCGTGCTATTCCCGCTCGAACCAGTCGGCGATGGCACCTGGTACGTCCGCCAGCGTGGCTACGAGGGCGAGGAATGGGATGACCTCTTCTGCCTGAACCCGGCGAACACCACTCGCCAAGCGGTCGAGGCGCTCGCCCCCGAGATGGAAGTGGCCGCTGCCCTTGGCCCGGCTTTCACGTGGGGTGCCGAACCGAGCGGAAAATAGGTAGCCACGCCTTGACAGTCGTCGTTAGGGGCTGAAGATTCATAACACACCGCCACCCGTGGGGGTCGGCAACGTCCCCCCACCGGCCGAGGACCGAACATGAGCCGTCAGCGGATCACCGTCGAAGACGTAGGCGACGTCGCCGTCGTTCAGTTTGTGGACAAAAAGATCCTGGACGAACAAAATATCCAGATGATCGGGGACGACCTCTTCCGGTTGGTCGATGAACTTGGCCGGCGGAAACTGCTCCTCAACTTTACCAACGTCGATTTCATGTCGAGCGCCGCACTGGGCAAACTCATTCGACTCCACCAGCGGCTCACCCAGGTGGGCGGCAAACTGGTATTGTGCGGCATCTCGAAGGATATCCTTCAGGTGTTCACCCTGACCAAGCTCGATAAGATGCTGAAAATCGTGAAGGACGAACAGACCGGGCTGGGTTCGTTCTGACCGTGCCGCCCACGGACCGGCAACGGAACCGCACCATGACCGACGACCGCGCCAGCTCGCACGACTTACTCGTGTCCAGCGACCTCGCCGAAGTGCGAAGGGTGCAAGATTTGGTCGAAGCCGCACTCCAGGCCAATCGCTTCGGCGAGAGCGATCAATTCGCTGTCAAGCTCGCCGTGGAGGAGGCACTGGTGAATGCCATCAAGCATGGCAACCAGCTCGATCCTGCCAAGAGTGTGCGGGTGCGATACTCGGTGGACGACGAGCAATTCCGCATCCACATCACCGACGAAGGCCCAGGCTTCAACCCCGACGACCTCCCCGATCCGACCGCCGACGACTTCCTCGAACGCCCGTGCGGCCGCGGTGTCTTGCTCATCCGCAGTTTCATGACGACCGTCGATTTCCTCGGGTGTGGCAACGAGGTGGTCATGAGCAAGATCAAGACCCCACCAGACGCCGATCAGTAGTCGGCCCTCGACCCCAGTTCCTGTAACACGAACTGCGACCACGTCTCGAACTGTTCGCTCGCCTGCAGCAACATGGAGACCGTAGCGAACCCACCATCCGCGATGGACGCTTCACGGGCCGTTGCGTGCGGCTCACTTAACTCGAACACGTGAACCACACCCAGGTGGACCTGCCCCACGGGGGTACTATCGTCGTTGATAAATCCGATCGGCGGGTTGGCTGTGTGTGTGCCGATCGCCACCTCTTCATGCAACTCCCGCAGCATACCGGCGGTGTAAGCATCCGTACCATCGGACGGATTAATGTGACCGCCGATGCCGATCGACCGCTTGGCGTGTAACCGTGCTTCCGTACCGCTCCCCCCTCGCCGGTAGTGGAACACCTCACCCTCGCACCGTAGCACCACATAGGGGATGAGTTGTTTGTAGCTCGGATCGGTTTCGACCTCGCTCCGCGGACGGTAGCTGAAACTGGCCGGATTCAGCAGTTTCGCAGCGAACGCCGAGTCGGTCGGTCGGAAGCCGTGGAAGCTCCCGGCGGCATTGAGCTGCGACCGCGGAATGCAGAGGACTCGTTCGGACGTGGGCATGGAGCACCTACCCGAGGAACTTGCTCGCCAACAGAGCCAGGAGCATCAGCCCGGCCAGAAGCACTGCTAGGCGGAGCGTTTCTCCGCTCGAGCGCCGGGCAAACAATCGGTCTACCATGGCTTGATCGTCGCTCTCGGCGGCGGTCTGTAAAGCCAATTCGTAGTACCCCTGGGGTACGTCGCGGCAGTTCTCTTCGCCGAGGGTACCGAACGGCAATGGGGTAGGCGGGTTGGAAGAAACGCTCAACCGGAACCGCGGGTCCGAGCCGAAGGCGAAGGTGGCGAAGGCGAGGCGGTTCCGCACGCTCAAGGGCAACAGCTTCCACAGCCGGCGTACCAGCGTTTCGTCCGGTTCGGAGCGTTGGATCAGTACCCGTCCGCCATCCACGAGTGCCTGTGTTGCCCCCAAGAGCAGTGGGCCGTCGTGGTGGAGAATGTCGGCGACTTCCGTGACGGTACGAGCAGGCGGTGGATTCGGCGTCCAACTCAGTGGCGGAAGCGACCCACGCGCCGACCAGTTCGGCGAGAACGCATCGGAGACGGCGAACGGGTCGGAGATGGCGTCGTACAACCGGTGGTTCAAGACCAGCAGGCGGAAAGCAAGGCCGCCAGCGTGGTCGGCGAACTGCACAACGGCCATGTGCCGAGTGATGAACGGCAACACGGCGAGCGACGCGGGCACCGCGACCCCATCGGGCCGCGGGCCGAACCGCTCGACCAGACGCACAGCGTCGGGTTCCCACTGCTCGGGGAAGTCGTCCGACTTGGCCACCATCCGCACTCCCGATGGGTCGGCGAGAATTACGGAGTGTGGGATGGTCAGGTCAATCGGCATGGGCGAACTCGTTCACGGTGCAGACGCGATGATGGTTGGCGGCGGCGAACACCGCTTCGCAGAGAGCCACCGTTTCCACGTTATCCCGCCCACTGATCTCTGGCTCGGTGCCATCTTCGATCGCCACCATGAGTTGAGCCATCGTGCCGACAAAAGCATCCGGGAACCACACCTCTTTCCACTGGCTTTCGACCCACGTGTCGGGCCGCTCCGCAGTGCGGTACGCCAGCGTGCTCGGCACTCGCTCCGGGTACTTCGGCCAGCCGATCGTCCCCACCGCAATTCCCCGCGTGCCTTCGACCCGCCATCGGATTCGCACGGCGTCGTCCGCTGACACTCGGCTGTCACTCACCGACTTCACCACTTCGCCCGGCCCAGTCCACACATCGTCCCACCCGCTCGCCCGTCGGCCATCCTCCCATTCGAGGATGTACAGGTTGATGCCGTCGGTGTGCGGAAAGTTCGTGCGTGGGTCGGGGCGGGTACTGGCAAGTACACGGTCGGGCGTGCCGAACCAGTAGCGGAAGGTATCGAGGTGGTGGATGCTCATGACGAATGTCGAGAGCGAGGGTAGCCCTTCGGCCCACGGCATCCAGTGCGGCACCGCCCGCATGTCGATGCTGGCGAACACGGGTGTGCCGAGTTCGCCAGCATCGAGTAACTTGTTCATCGCCCGCACGCTTTGGTCGAACCGCATGTTCTGGTTCACCGCCAGCACAATACCAGCGTCGGCACACAGATTCACCAGTTCACGAGCGACCTTCACGCTCATCGCCAGCGGCTTTTGGGCCAGGATGCCCCGCAACCGCCCGCGACCGAGTTTGCACGCCCGGCGGATCAAATCCGGCTGGTTCTGCGGCGGCACGGCCACGTCGAGGATTTCGATTTGAGGGTCCGCGAGGAGGTCGTTGAAGGTGGCATGGACGGCTGGGATGGCGTGCCGTTCAGCGACCTTGCGTGCCGTGTCCTGCGTGCGGCTGGCAATGGCGACAGGGTTGAACCCGGCGTTGCGATACGCCACCAAGTGGCAGTCGGCCATGATGAACCCGCCGCCGGCGCAACCAATCCGCCAGTCCTTGCGTCGGGGTAGGGTCGGACGGTGGGCAGAGGCGAGGTCGAACATGGCTGTTTCACTGGCGTAGGTCGATGATCCCGTCGTTGAACCCCTCAACGTATTCGGCGTCCGCGAACTCGTCGGCCCTGACGGGGCAGCCGTGATCGGCCGGGCCGCACTTCAACTTCACTTGTGGTCTGGTCGTCGTACTCAGCGGTTCGAGATAACCCGTAACTCTTTCGGGAGCGGGAAGCTGACGTGCTCCTCACGGATGGTCCGGCTCTCAACATCGGCGTTGAAGTGCTCCACCAGAAAGCCAATGCAGTCTTGCACGTGTTCTTCGGGGGCACTCGCTCCGGCGGTTACCAGCACGGTGTCGGTGGGCTGGAACCAGGAAGTCTTCATCTCGCTCACCCGGTCGATCAGGTACGCCGGTTTGCCCTTGAGCTTGGCGATCTCGGCGAGCCGGTTGCTGTTGCTGCTGTTCTGGCTACCGAGTACCACCACCACATCAGCCTCGGGCACCAGGGTCTGCACCGCTTCCTGGCGGTTCTGGGTGGCGTAGCAGATGTCGTCCTTGTTGGGGCCGGTCACCTGGGGGTATTTTCGTTTCAGTGCCGCGATGATGCCGCGAGTCTCGTCCACGCTCAGCGTGGTCTGGGTCAGGTAGGCCAGTTTTGCGTCGGCCGGCAGAGTCAGTGCTTCTACGTCGGCCTCGTTCTCGACTAGTACCATCGCAGTTGGTGCTTCACCCATCGTGCCGATGACTTCATCGTGCCCCTCATGCCCGATGAGCACGATGGTGTAGCCCTCCTTGGCGTATTTCACCGCCTCCATGTGGACCTTCGTGACCAGCGGGCAGGTGGCATCGATGGCCCGAAGATTACGAGCCTTCGATTGCTCGCGGATCACGGGCGAAACCCCGTGGGCCGAGTACAGCACCGTTTGCCCCTCGGGAACTTCGTCGATGCCATCGACGAACACCACCCCGAGTTGGGTGAATCGCTCCACGATCGGCCGATTGTGAACGATCTCGTGGTACACATAAATCGGCGTGCCGAATGCCTTGATGGCGGTTTCGAGCGCGTCGATGGCCATGTTCACCCCGGCACAGAAGCCCCGGGGATTGGCGAGGATCACTTTCATGGATGGCTCCCCTCCCCCGTTCTGGGGTGAAGGGCCGTTGGTGAGGGACCAGAGAAAGAAACTTTACGGGCCAAAGCAACCGCTGGCTCACCGGTATCACATTCTGTGCTCCCAGCCGGTCGCCGCCAGCGGGCGTTGTTGACCGTTCACTGTCATCCATAGTCCGGCTTCCGTCACGCACTCGCCGATCTTCCACACCGGCACCGGCGGAGCGGCCAAGAGCTTCGCTCCCATCTGGGGGTCGATGGTGAAGATCAACTCGAAATCCTCGCCATCCGAGAGTGCGTGATCGAGTGGCGTTCGGCCGGATCGAGTCGCCAGTTCAATCGCGTCCGGGTGAATGGGAATCGCGTCGGCGTGCAGCACAGCCCCGCAGGCACTCTCCTCGAGGATGTGGTTCAGGTCGGCGGCCAGCCCATCGCTGACATCGATCATGCTTCGCAAGTTGAAGTTCGTCACGAGTGCTTCGACCTCTCGCAGCCGCGGCATCGGGTTCAGGTGACGACCGAGAATGCTCCCGCCGCATGGCCCCGTTACGAATATCCAGTCTCCCGGTTTTGCTCCGCTGCGCAACACCGGCTCGCGGATCGGCTCCCCCAGTACCGTCACCGACACAACCAACCCGTGGTCCCAACTGTTCGTATCGCCGCCGACCAGCGGGGTACGGAAGGCGTCGGCGACCTCACGAAGCCCCAGATGAAGTTCGTGCCTGGCCCCCCCTTCCCCGGCCGGAAAAACCACCCCGACCACCGCCGCCAGGGGTCGGCCCCCCATCGCCGCGATATCGCTGAGGTTTACCGCCATCGCTTTCCTCCCGACTGCCCGCAGGCCGCAATCGTGGAGGATGAAGTCGACACCTTCGGTGAGAACGTCTGTGGTGACGAGCAACCTCCCCGGCCCGGCCAGCACGGCGCAATCGTCTCCCGGACCCACGATCACCGCTGGATGAGGTGGGGTGACGTCGCGGATACTTCGGATGAAGGCAAACTCTCCCCCGCTCACGCCTCACTCCTTTGCCCGGGCCTGAATTGTTCCGGCGCTTGTTGAATTTTTCCCGGTGTGGATGAAAAATCCGCGCCTGGCTCCACTCCCTGTTCTACATTCCTTCAAGGCCTCACTTCGATGCGGCCGACGTGGTACGCGCTCAGGTCGCCCGTCATGACACCACCTATTCCCACTGATATGTCCTCGCCCTCCCATCCTGCGGTCGTCAGCCGCACTTTCGGTGACCCGAGGTTTCACACCGACGCTGAGATTGCCGCTGTCGCTTTTGCCGCAGATGGCACTGCCTGGAGCGTCGATGAAGCAGGCCTGCTGCGCCATTGGACAGCCGACGGGCAATGCCTCGGTCGGGCGTTTCTCTCCGACCTCGAAACTCTCTGGGTGTTCAGCGGCGATGCCTCGCTCCTGGCCAGCGGAAACGACGACCTCTTGCTCTGGAACACGGCCGAAGGGCAGTTGCTCGCCCGCATTCCGCAGCCGAACTGGGTCACGGCGGTGGCATTCAGCCCCGACGGGCGGACGGTGGCTAGCGGACACGACGACGGCAGCGTGCGGTTCTGGGATGTGCGGACGCAGCGGTTGGTGGGCGACATCCCGGCCCACCCGAAGGCGGTATCGGCCCTTGCTTACACGCCAGATGGAGAACGTCTGGCCACCGCCGGTGAAGACCGCATCGTGCGGGTGTGGGACGCCGTGACCCACAAGCCGCTCAGCGAACTGGTCAGTCACACCGACCGTATCCCCGCCCTGGTCTGGAGCAGCGATGGAACGATTCTGGTGAGTGCCGGCTGGGACACCTCCGCCCGCGTCTGGAAGCCCGCCGAATCCACCGATCCGCTCATGCTACTCAACAGCCACGCCGACCAGGTGGTGGTGGCCGCCTTCAGCCCGACCGGCAAGTTGCTAGCCACGGCCGATTCTGACTACGAAATTCGCATCTGGGCCGACCCGCTCACAGCCAAGGCACGGTGCGTTCTGCGAGGGCACGCGGACGATGTCCGTTCGTTGGCGTTCAACGCGGACGGTACCAGGCTACTCTCCGCCGGGGCCGACCGGGTGGTTCACCTCTGGGACACGGTCGACGGCCGCCTGCTCGCCGGGCCGAACCCCAGCGGTAAGCACGCTCTGGCATTCATCGCAGGCCCTACTCCTTTGCTCGCAAGTGGCTGTGGCAAGCTGCGAGTCTGGGCGACCGCCACCGGCGACGAGGTACCGCCGAGCGGCGAAACCCCGGCAACGGCCGTGGCCGCTTCGCCCGATGGCCGGTACCTGGCGGTTGGTAGCACGGCCGATCACGTCGTGCGGCTCTACGATCTCGCCCACCCAAGCGATCAACCGCGACATCTGGAGTCGACCCGCCCGCCGGTCGGCAGTCTGGCGTTTAGCCCAGACGGCCGCCTGCTCGCCCAAACCAGCCCAGCCGACGGCCTCGTGTGGCTGTGGAACCCGACTACCGATCGTGCCGACCCAGAACTCATCGTTGTCGAGGCGGCCGACGGCTGCACCCTGGAGACGGTCGCCATCCACCCGGATAGCCGTCTCCTCGCCGTTGGTGGTGTGGATGTTCTGAGCACCGGCGAGCGAGATGGAGCCGTGTGCGTATGGGACCGAGCGACGAAGGAAAAACTGATGACCTTCGACGTCGGCGTGTATGCTGTGGCCTTCGACCCGCAAGGCAAGTACCTGGCCGGTGCAGGTCTGACCGACCGCGTACATGTCTGGGACTTGACCAGCGAGCAGGAAGTTTTCGTACTGGAAGGGCACCAACAGCGGATCAACGATGTAGCCTTCAGCCCAGACGGGAGCTACCTCCTCAGCGGCGGCGACGACGCGACCGTGCGGGTGTGGGACATGCTCACCGGCCGGTTGATGGTGATGAGAGAACTCGACAGCCCGGTGCAGTCGCTTGCCTTCAGCCCGGACGGAAAAACGCTCTACACCGGCAACGCCAACACCACTTGCCATCAGATCGAGTTCGCCAAGTTACTTGAAGAATAACTCCACGCTTCCTTGAATGCAGTGACCGCTGAGTTCTGGCTCACCGGTCACTGCATTCTCGGGATCACCTCCTCGGCTACAATCACCCCCAGCCTCGCCGGTCGGCGGGGTTCCTCCTGGGGAGTGCCAAGCTATGACCGCTCGTCTGTTGGTCGCCGCGCTGGCGGTGGGGTTCGCCCTGCCTGCTCTGGCCGACGACTCCAAGCTGAAGGTGAAGGAGGGGGACAAGTTCCCCGACGTGCCACTGTCGGCCGTGCAGATCGAAAAGGTTCTCGAGAAGAAGGACGCCAAGACCGTTTCGATCGGCGACCTGAAAGGGAAGACGGTGGTGCTGTTCTTCTACCCGAAAGCGAACACCGGGGGGTGAACGGTGGAGAGTTGCGGGTTCCGCGACATCGCCACCAAATTCCCGAAGGACACAGTCATCGTCGGCGGCAGCACCGACAAAGCCGCCGATCAGCAGACCTTCATCGACAAGAACAACTTGCCGTTCGCTCTGCTCTGTGACACCGAACTGAAACTCACCAAGGCGCTCGGCATACAGAGCGGTGATCGGCCGATGGCCCAGCGAATTACCTTCGTGATCGACGGCGAGGGAAAGGTCGCCAAGGTGTTCACCGGGGTGAAGCCCAAGGAGCACCCAGAAGAGGTGCTCAAGTTCGTTGAGGAAATGACAAAGAAGAAGTGACGCCGACCCAGTGAGCGGGCCACGGAAGGTGGGTGATGGAGCTGAACCGGCCACGTTACGCGGACCGCTCACCCAACCACTGGAACAGCACCACCACGTTCCCGTCGGGGTCGTGCAATTTCGCCCGCAAGTAGCCCTCATCGCTCTGCTTCAATTCGCTGCTCACCGACAGGCGAAACAGTTCCTCCAGTAGGTCAGTCACCCGAAAGTGAATCAGCCCGCGCGTAGAACTCCCCTCTTTCAGGGCCACCCGCCCCTCAGGAGTCTCGAACAGTGCGAACCCGTTCACGCCGTCCTGGAGTATTGGCAGTACCCCGAGCAGGGTTGTCCACCACTTCACGGCCACCGAGAGATCCGATACGCCGAGTTCGGTCATGTAGAGTTGCATGGGTTCGCAGTACTACCTTTTCGGTCACGTCCGGGCGACAGCCCCCTCGGAACGCAAGGTTCTCCGGTGCGGTCCCCAGCCAACAAGATCAGGTTTCTGTCGTCACGACCGCCACAGCACGGCGACGAAATCGGTACTTCAAAGTTCTCCTACCTCGCAAATGAGGAAAATCGGCGGATGCGACTTGGCCAGGCGACGTTCGTGGCCGATGATGAACGTTTCTCTTCCTTCCTCACCGACCACCGCCGTGCCCCGCCGCAATCCGAACGAAATTCCGATCCTCCCCGAGGGTGTGGACCCGACCTCCCCATCGCCGGTCGAGCCACCACCGACCTCAAGCGAACCGAAGGTCCACGTTCCTTCTCCGCGCCAGACGCTGTCGTACATCCGCGGACTCCTGGAGAGCAACCACCTCGATCCTAAGAACAAGCTCGGGCAAAACTTCCTCATCGACCTGAACATGCTCGACCTAGTGGTACGGTCGGCGGAGTTGACGGCGGAAGATTCGGTATTGGAGGTCGGCACTGGTACCGCCACGCTCACCCACCACCTGGCCGACCGGGCGGGTGGGGTGTTCACGGTAGAAATCGACACGCGATTCTACAACCTGGTGCAGCCTGGGCTGGCGAAGCGGCCGAATGCAGTGTCGTTTCATGGCGACATTCTGGCAGGCAAGAACGAACTGAACCCCGACGTTCTGAGAGGTTGGGCCGAACTGACAACAAAGATGGGATGCTCACGGCGGAAGTTAGTGGCCAACCTCCCTTATGCCGTGGCAACACCCGTCATCAGCAACCTTCTGCTCCTGACAGACGTGCCGATCGACCGCATGGTGGTGATGGTGCAGTGGGAGATTGGCGAAAGGCTCCGCGCAGCGGTCGGAACGAAAGACTACAACGCGCTGAGTGTGCTGGTGCAGAGCGTGGCCGACGTGGAGACCGTGCGAAAGGTGGGGCCGGCCAACTTCCACCCACGGCCACAGGTCGATTCGGCCATCGTGAAGATTGTGCCCAATCCAGCGAAGCGGGCGAGAGTGGGGAACGTAAAAAAGTTCCGCGACTTTCTGCGAGACCTGTACACCCTACGGCGAAAGAACCTTCGAGCGGCGCTTGCCGGATGGCCACGAGGCAAGACCGACAAGGCAGGGGTCGACGCCAAACTCAAGGAACTGGGGATCGACGGGAACGTAAGGGCGGAGACGCTGGGGATCGACGACCACCTTCGCCTGTCCACTGCGTTTGGATGACCGCGAACAACAGACAGCCGCCCAATGGGGCCAGGCTTCAAGAACCCGACTCCACGAGCGGCCACTGAAGCGACCGAACCGCGGGTTAGCGGTTGGGGATCTCGATCTTGCACCAGCCCAGCTCAACGTGGGTTGAGTTGGAGCGGTCGTTGGAGAAGAACTTCGGGTGCAAGGAGTAGATCACGAACCGGCCGTCCTTGCGGTCTTCCACCAGGCCGGCGCTCTTGAGCACTCCGAGGTGGTGGGAGACGTTGACGATTTCCACTTCGAGCAAGGTGGCCAACTGGGTCACATTCTTCGCCCCGGTCCGCAGGCAGTCGATGATGCGGATACGGTTCGGCTCGGCAATGGCCTGGAGTTGCCGGGCACATTCTTGCGCCAACTTCGGATCAGTCATTGGTCAGAAACCTTCGTCGCTCTCATTCAATCCACCAGAGTGGGCTGCGGAGAGCAAGAAATTAGGGGCTACCACCGCAATGGTGGGGCGATCGCACATTGGGTGCGACATACTTTGAATACTAGCCGCAGTAGGCCTCCCGACAAGACATTTGTGATCGTGCCAGATTGTTCTTCTTTCCCGAGGCAGGGAATTTCCGACACCCCGACACTCATTTACCAGACAGACTCCGGGTCTACGAGGGTGAAATCCGACGGCACCCCTGAGCACCGCAAGGCGGTCCAACCCCGCAACCGCTCATAGGTTGCGCTAAATTGGAGTTTTGCATCGACTTTGCCGGGGCGGAGAGGCCTCGGGTGGTTTTGTGGCTCCCACAAGCTGGGCATTCCACTTCCCCATTTGCCTGTTTCTGTGCAACCAACTTCTCAAAATCGGCCTTGCAATCGTGACACTGATACACATACAGGGGCATAACAGGACCCTCCCAGGTGTCCGGTGAAGGCGAATCCGATTACATTTCCGGGCCGATCTCTCGGGCCTTCCGAAGTTCGACCTTTCCGCCGATGCTCACAGCGAACTCGAAATTGGTCTTCAATGTGGCAGCAGCCCCAACTTCTCCTTTCGGGCTGAGAGCAATAAAGGCACAGTTGGCCGGATGCTTCCCCCGCCGCACGGCGGTTGCGTTCACTCGTCGGGCCGCCAGTTCGCACGCTTCCTGTGGCGTCTTGCCTGCCCGCATCTGCTCCACCATGAACAGGCTCCCGCCGATGCGGATGATCTCTTCCCCGACCCCGGTGGCCCCGGCCGCACCCGCCTGATCATCGACGTACAGCCCGGCCCCGATGATGGGTGAGTCTCCCACTCGGCCCGGCAGTTTGTACGCAAGTCCACTGGTGGTACAGACTCCACCGAGCGACCCGGACTTGTCCAACCCCAGCACCGTTACTGTGTCGTGGTTGAACTCGCTGATGTCCACGTTGATGTCGTCTGGTCCATGAATCACTCGTGCCGCGTCTTTCTTTTCGCCGTCTTTCTTCTTGTCTGGATGCCGGTCGAACCACTCGCGGATGCCCTCCAGTGTGTGCGGCATCTCGAGCTTGAACCCTTCCTGAAGGGCGAACCACCTCGCCCCCTCGCCGACCAGCAACACGTGCGGCGTCTTCTCCATCACCCGCCGGGCGACGGCCGAAGCATTGCGGACGTGCTCTAACCCGGCCACTGCGCCGCAGTTGAGTGTTTTGCCGTCCATCACGCAGGAATCGAGCGTCAGCCGGCCGATGCGGTCCGGGAGGCTGCCGAACCCGACGCTGCGCACCTGGGGATCGTCTTCCACCGCCTTCGCTCCAGCGATGACGGCATCGAGCGCCGGCTTGCCGTCGGCAAGTTGCTTGCCCGCGATTTCGACAGCGGACTTGCCGAAGGGCCATGTGGCGATGACGACCGGATCGGCCATGAGCGGAACTCCGTCAGGGTGGGAAGGAATATTGTGCCGGCGGGGTGGGGAAAAGCAACTCGCTCGGTTCGCCTGAAACTCTCCTCGCACTCACGGAGTAAACATCGGCAACCACCTGGCGGAATCAGCCATGCGACTCCTCCTGACGTGCCTCGCGGTACTGCTCACCGTACCGCTCGCCACTGCCGCCACCCCAGACCCACTCTCGTACATCCCGAAAGAAGCCACCCTGGTGCTGAAGGTGGAGAAGCCGCGATCGCTCGCCGAAGCGGTTTCAAAACTCGATGCCTACCGCGAGTACGAAGCCCTACCGGCGGTGAAGGCGGCTCTCGACTCGGCGACCGCCAAACAGTTCTTCCGCATTCTGAAAGCGGCCGAGGACAAACTCGGGCAGAAGTGGCCCGACCTGCTCGACAGCCTCGCCGGAGGGGGCGTCGCCGTCGGAACTGTCACGAAGGGCGACAACTCGCCCTTCGTGCTGGCGCTGCAGGGTACCGACGAGGCGAAGGCGAAGGCCGCGTTCACACTGGTGGTCGAGTTGATCACTGCGGAGCTGGCGCGGCAGTCGCCGGCGGATGCACCCTACAAGCCAGACGTCGGTGTGGTGATGGGGGCCGACGCCTTGAAGCTGGGCAACGATTTCTTCTTGTTCCGCTACAAGGCCACGCTCGTGTTGAGCAATACGGAGGAGGCGGCGAAGCGGGCACTGGCGTTGGCTACCGGCGAGAAGGGAGCGGAGAGCGTACTCACCAACCCACGGGTGACGACCGCCAGGAAACAACTCGGCGGCACCCCACTGGCGTGGTTCTGGTTCGACCTGAAGAAGGCAAAGGACGATGATCAGGGGCTGCGCGACTTCCTCGAAACGGCGCGTACCCAGGCGTTCGTGTTGTTCGTACTCGGCAGCACCACCGATGCCCTCCGCCGGGCCGACGACCTCACTGGCGGGCTGTTCCAGACTGACGCCGGATTCAAACTGTCCGTGCAATTGCCAGCCCGGCGGGCCGACTTGCCGCCGGTCATGGCCCTTCACGCCCCACTCACGAACGAGGCTCCCGGCAGCCTGCCGTTCCTCGAACCGCCCGGCGTGTTGGCCTCGCACAGTATGTACTTGGATGTGGCCAGTTTCTGGAAGCAACGGAAGACCGCCCTCGGTGAAGAGGAACTGAAAGACCTGGAGAAAACGGTGAAGGACATCTCGGCGTTCCTGCCCGGCACCACACTGGCCGAACTGATCGAGGCGAGCGGCACCCATCACCGGGTCGTACTGGTGGAGCGAGGGGAGAACCAGTACAAGACGATCCCCGACTTCCCCCTGCCCGAAATGGCTCTGGTCAGCAGCATGCGAGACGCGAAGTTCGGGAAGAACATGCTCACCACCCTTCGCGCTGCCGCACTCTTCATCGGGTTGCAAGTGGGCGGCTTGACGATGAAGGAGGAGAAGCACGATGGCGTCGACATCCTGACCTACCGTTTCAACGAAGCGAAACCACTCGAAGCCGACCCGACGAACATCCGCTTCAATTTTGTGCCGAGCTTCGCGGTGATCGGCGATTCGTTCGTGGTCGCGTCGTCGCCCAAGTTGCTCAAAGACTTGATCCCCGAAGTCCGAAAACCGATCGACCCGAAGGCATGCTCAGCCGCGGTGTGGCGTGCCAAGGGATACGGCACCGGCGCGGCCCAGGCCCTCAAGGCCCGCCCCGAGGCCACCATCACCGACACCGTGCTGAACCAAGGCGTCGGTCTCGATGAAGCCAAGAAGCAACTGGAGCAGACCGCCGCGTGGCTAGCCAAGCTCGGCACCCTCGGTGTGAGCATCGACCACGGCGAGACGGCATTCAAGTTCGAACTGAACTGGCAATTGAAAAAGTAGTGTCACCGCAACGGGCACCAAGAGCAGGAAGGAGAGCCGAGCCGAAGTGTGTGTTCTGACCTTCACTGCGGTCGTCTTTGTGTCCTTCGTGTTCTTGGTGGTTCACCCTCTCAGAGACACGTCATGAACCCCTGGTCCGAGTACACCCCCACACCGGCGAACCCGTGGGACGCCTCCCCGTCCTGAACCTGCTCGGACTCGCCTATGCGGCGCCGGCCGTCCTGTTCCTCGCGATCGCGTCGAGCGACCGGTTCGGGCTGTGGCCTGATGCGCGAAGAGTGCTCGGGCTGGTCGCCGGCCTCCTCGGCGCCGTCTTCGTGACGCTCGAGACCCGGCGCGCGTTCCGGGGAACGGACATCCGCCTCGACGCCAGCACCTGGCCGAGCAACGCCGAGCTCTACGCCTATTCCGCGGTCTGGATCGTCCTTGCGCTGGTGCTTCTCGCGACCGGCATCCTGCGCCGGTCGCGGCTTCTGCGCTATGCGGCCCTTGCCGTCCTGATGGTGACCGCCTTCAAGGTCTTCCTGATCGACATGAGCGGGCTGACCGGGCTCCTTCGCGTGGCGTCGTTCCTCGGGCTCGGCCTGACGCTCATCGCGATCGGGCGCATCTACCAGAAGTTCGTTCTCGGCCCCGGTTCCGCGGGTGCGGCGCAGGATCGGCCCGGGGCATGACTTCGAAACCCCATGTGCGCGGTGGCCCCCGGGGAAGCGAAGACGCTCCCCGACCGCGACAGCTTCGCGACACGGCGCGCGCCAAGGGCTTGCCGCGTGATTCCTCCGTTCGGCTTCGGGCTGCGAAAACCCGCGTCAGCCGCCACGGCAAGCGGGCGGACTGATCCCCGTCCACTCCGCTGCTGTCGTGAAGCCGCAGGCTCTGGCGAGCGCTTGCGGGAATGCAACAAGGACCGGCTCTTCCCGCCCGGGCAGAGCCACGATGCGGCAACGCACGCCGAACACGGCTTCCACGTGCGCCCGGGTGAGGATGTCTCCGATCGCGCCGGCGATGACGGCCCGACCACCATCGAAGAGCACCACACGGTCCGCGTGGCAGATCGCGGTGTCGAGGTCGTGCAGGACGATGACACAGCTGCAACCCTTCGCCCGGTTCAGCCACGCGACTGGCACGAGCACCTCGCAGGCACCACCGACGTCGGGGTGGTTCGTCGGGTCGTCGAGGAAGACGCGCGGCGCGTCACGCGCCAGCGTCATCGCGATCCGTGCCCGCCGAAGCTGCCCGCCCGAAAGCCGTCAGATCGGCCGGTCGCGAAACGCGCATGTCCCCGTCATGGCAAGCGCCCTGTCGCTGCGCTGCGCGCCGCTGACCGACCCGGTCAGCCAAGTCGGCGCCGGGTTCGCGCGATGGGCCGGGCGGAACTGGCCGGATCCGTACCTTCCCGGTCCGAATGGCGGATGATGGAGTTGGCCAGTCAAGTCAGTCGCGCGGGGTCGCCATGGAGCGCAGGGGACCCGCCGGGGATTCTGCAGCGCGTCAGCGATCTTTCTCCGCGGCGCCCCGCCGATCGGATAGGAAGTCGACATCGTTACCGAGATCGCGCCGCCCTGGAGATCGCCATGCCATGACGGGCCTGAAGGACTTCGCAGAGCAACACCAGAAAACCCTCATCGTGGTCGTGGTCGGTCTGACCGCGACATGGGGCAAGCGCAGGCGCGCGAGGCGCTATTTCGCGGAGGCTTTCGGTTCGCGCGCCTATCTTCCTTGGATCCCCTACTTCCTCGGGCTCCGGGCCAGCGCCGCATGGCTGTCCTTCGCTGTCGGGCGACGGCTGGCACGGGACCGCCATGCAGGCCTTCATCTCGTGGCCTACATCGGCGGCGGCGTACTTGTCCGGCAGCTACATGACCGGGGAGAACGCTGGCCCATCGGCCGAGCGGTCTGGGATCGCGGGCCGCTGCAGGAGCAGGTCGCGTGCCGGCTCGTCGCACGCGTTCCCGCCATCCTTCTTACGCTGATCGGCTTCCGCTCGGTCGTCGACCTCGCGCGGACGGATGTCTCCGGAC
The DNA here is from genome assembly GCA_025459365.1 of Fimbriiglobus sp. Classification (GTDB taxonomy): domain Bacteria; phylum Planctomycetota; class Planctomycetia; order Gemmatales; family Gemmataceae; genus JALHQU01. The sequence goes on along the minus strand of JALOQR010000018.1, from coordinate 2,879 downwards.
TGCCCTTTCCGCCCTCTGCGCTGGGGTCGGGACTGATCCTGGAGACACGTGCCTCGGCGCTCGCGCGGCGGCTCGGGATCGCGGAAAGCATGACCTCCGAGGTCGTGCCCGGAACCGTCGAGACCCTCCTGCCCGGAGCGACGGCGGCGATCGCTCTGCCCCTCTCTCATGACGACGTCTACGACGATGTGCGCTTCCTCGACCAGGCGGTGCGGTTCATTTCGACCGGCACCTTTCTCACAGGCGGCGCGGAGGTTCTTGGATGAGAGCCCGGAATGCCCGGAGGCTCCCGGAACCGCTGGGCGCATCGGCGGGCCGCTTCGCCGCCCGGCCCGCCCGCCGTCCGGCGTCAGGGCGGTCTGCGTCCTGTTCGGGCTCATCCGGGCCGACGTGGTGGCCGTTCCTCTCGACCTCAACGCGACGCCTGCGTTCGTCGGCGCCGTGGCCCAAAAGACGGATTCGGCGGCAGCCATCGTGGCCCGCGGTCTCCCCGCTCCCGCCGGTCTGACGAGGATCGCCATCGAGGATCTGCCGCTCTTGCGGGGCGCGGAGCCGCCGGCCGCCGACGTCATGCGCGACGAAGTTGCCGAAATCGCCTTCATCTCCCGAACGACCGGCGATCCGAAAGGCGTCGTCCTCACCCATTGCAACAACACGCGCGATCTCGAAAGCGCAACCAGTGTCGTGCCGCGCGGATAGGAGATGAGGCTCCCGTCGATCCTCTCGCCGTCGCACATGTTCGAGCAGACCGTGGGCCTGTTCCTGCCGAATCCGCAGGGTGGCACGGTCCGTTACGCCCCGTCGCTCAAGACTTCTGCCATCGTCGCCGGGATGCCGGAGGATCGCCTCAGGATCGTGGGTCGGTTCTCCGAGCGGATCGTCCTGCCGGGCGGGATGAAGGTCTGTCCCGCGGAGGCGGGAATCCGGGAGTGCGTCGTTCCCGGCCTTCCCGACGCGCAGGGAGGCGAGCGGCTGCACGCGGTGATCCGGCCCGAGACCACGGGCGACGACGCCGAGAGCGGTCGGACGGTGGAGCGAGTGAACGCCAGCCTTGCATGCCATCAGCGCATCACGGGCGACACGCCTTGGGCGGAGGAGTTCCCCATGACGGCCCTGCAGAAGGTGCAGCGCAAGGCAATGACGGCAGCGCTGGTCGGCTCGCCGGATGCCGCGGGCGGCTCCCCGCCCGCAGCCGATCCGGCGGGCCTCGCGGGCCGGCTTATGCGCAGCGTCCTCCGGACGGCGCCGCGTGAAAACGGCGCGAAGACGCGGCTCGACGTGGACCTCGGCCTCGACTTGCTCGGCCGGCGATGTTCCAGCGCGACCGGCGCTCCGAAGCGCACGGTGACGGCCGAGGCGACGATATTGCTCCGGCGTCTCGTGGAGGAGATGCTGTCCGGCGGGGGCGACACAGTGACAGGAAGGCTTGGGCGATGACCGAAGATGCCGGGCGAAGGCCAATTCCGGCGCGCAACCTCGCGATCACGAAGCGCATCGCCCGGGTTTTGGGGGACCGTGGCGTGACGCCCAACATGATCTCGGCCTTCGGACTGGCCGTTGGCGTCGGTTCGGGTCTTGCCCTCGGGCTGACGCAGGTCTTTCCGGACGCCGCGCGGCCACTCTGGGCGGGAGCCGCGATCCTGGTGCTGCTCCGCGGGATATCGAACATGCTCGACGGCATGGTGGCCGTCGAACAGCAGCGCGGGACCCCGAGCGGCCTTTTCTGGAACGAACTCCCCGACCGGCTGTCCGATATCGCCCTGTTCGTGGGTGCGGGCTACAGCCTCGGCGGAAGCCCGGTGGCGGGCTGGCTCGGCGCCTGCCTCGCGCTCCTCGTGACCTATGTGCGCGCCCTCGGCGTTACCGCCGGAGCCCCAGCAGACTTCCGCGGCCCATTTGCCAAGCAGCAGCGCATGTTCTCGATCGCGGTTCTCGCCGCGGTCCTCGCCGTCGCACCCGAGACCTGGCGCTTCGCCTGGGGTCCGGCCGGGGCCTGGGGGCCGATGGCGGTGCTCCTGTGGGTGATGGTTCCGGGTATCGTCTGGACGGCGGTCAGGCGCCTGAGGCGGGCGGTGGCGGCCGTCCATCAGGCCGCCCACCACTAACGGGTGAAGTGGAAGCAGATCGGCGCCGCGAAAAGGAGCGAGTCGATCCGGTCGAGGGTCCCGCCACGTCCCGGGATGAAGGGCACCCCGTGCTTGACACCTCGATCACGCGAACGTCGGGGCGTCGCCTGCGATGTCTGCCGGGGACGGGAGGACCGCACGACACAGCGGAACGGGCCGCTGCTCGAGTTTATCGAGGGTGCCGAAAGCGCATTCATGCAGGGGAGGGGGCCGCGCTCCGAGGACGCGGAGGCGGCCGTCGGGATCTTCCTCGGACCTCTGCGCGGGTTCGAGCGCTTGACGGTGCCGGAACCCAGCGTGACGGTCCTCGGATCGGCCCTGATGCCCGAGGGCGCCCCTCCGTGCGAAAGGGTGCCGTCGCTCGGGTCGCGCCTCGCGCGCGCGGTTTGCGCCGTGATGACCGGCGGAGGACCCGGGCTGATGGAAGCAGCCAGCCGGGGCGCGAAGGAAGCAGGAGTATACACGGGTCGGCTGCAACATCCGCCTGCCCGAGGAGCATGAGCAGAACCCGTATCTGGACGACGCCATGGAGTTCGAGCATTTCCCCATCAGGAAGTCATGCCCATCAAGTATTCCTGTGCCTTCGTCATCCTGCCCGGAGGCTACGGCACGCTCGACGAAGCGTTTGAGGTCGCCGCCCTCATCCAGACCGGCAAGCCGAAGAGTCTTCCCGTCGTGGAGATGGATGCCGACCTTTACTGGCCACTCGAGAGGATTCTCCGAGGCACGATGAGCGAGGCCCGCCTCATCGAC
>JALOQR010000222.1 GCA_025459365.1 Fimbriiglobus sp. | reverse complement strand
GGTGGGCACCATCCGCAAGCGCGACCACCGCCGGACGACCGACACACACCCATTCAGCGAACCGGCGTATTTCGTCCGTGACAACCACCCGGCATGAGTGCTGTTGGTGTCCGCCCTTCACACCAAACGACACCACCACCTTGACACTCTCGCCCCTGGACCGAACAGCGGTTGCGACTGGCGGTGGAGTGAGTGCCGCCCGCTGTGCGACCTGCCCGTCGTTCTCAGCCGTCACGCCGACATACTCGCTGGCGGGGGCGGGTCTTGCTGCCGTTGCTCCCGCCGGTCGCGTAGCACATCGATCCACGCACCGCCGAACAAGGTCAGAAACACACCGTAGCTGGCGACCCCCACCACGACCGTCGCGGCTCCCACCATCCGACCCCACATGGTGACCGGGGCGATATCCCCGTAGCCCACCGTCGAGAGGGTCACCACGCACCACCACACGGCGTCGGACGGTTTGGCCACCTTGTCCGGCTGAACGGGGTGTTCGAGGTAGTACATGAGGGTCGAGCTGACGATCACCACCACCATCACGACCGTCACCACCGCCAACAACTCATGCCGACAGCGGTGGTACGCCTGCAAGAATAGCAGCAGAGACTCCGAGTTCCGGTACAGCCGGAACACGCGAACGACCCGAAGAACGCGGAATACGTCCAGGTTACTCGAGTCAACAACGAGGCTGAGGTAGAACGGGAGCACGGACAGCAGATCGATCACTGCCATCGGAGTGATTGGGTACCGCAGGCGGTGGCGGGAGAGCCCCCACCGGACGACGTACTCGACGGTAAACAGCAGAGTCACCGCCCACTCATTCCAGTACCACCACCCACCACCGTAGGCTTTCGGGTCCAATTCCAGTTCGGCAAAGAGGCACACCAGGCTATATGCGGTCAGCCAGATGCTAACGGTATCGAACGACCGCTTCCAGGCGGGTGGGGGTGCAAGGGTGTTCGCGGGGTTCACGTCAGACTCCAGTGTCTCGTTCGCCCAGCCCAACCCGAAAGGTGAACCGACCCGGGCGGACGGGTGTTGCTCGCCGAGATACCAGAACTGAAGCCCGCGTGACAAGTCCGGCGGTTCGACCGCGGCAACTACCCCCACCGTCCGTCCGGGCGTAAAATCTCACTTCAGCCTCCACGGACGACGCCCGCAATGGCCAAGAAGACCGCCCCCGAAGACCTGAGCCTGGCCGACTTGCAAGACGAAGCCGAAGACATCCGCAAGCGGATCACCCGCCTGCGGACGTCGCTCGGCCGGTTCTTCGTGAACAAGCAGGAGATCATCGACCTCATGTGCGTGGCGGCGGTGGCCCAGGAGCCGCTACTGCTCGTCGGCCCGCCCGGCACGGCGAAGTCCGACCTGGTGCTGAAGTTCAAGGACGCCCTCGGCGTGCCGGAAGAAGACTACTTCGAGTACATGCTGACGCGGTTCACCGAGCCGAGCGAGATCATCGGGGCGATCGACATCAAGGAACTGCGCGACGGCCGGTACATCCGCCGCAAGGAGGGCAAGCTGCCCACCGCCACCCTCGTGTTCCTCGACGAGATCTTCAAGTCCAACTCGGCCATCCTGAACATCCTGCTCACCATCATCAACGAGAAGAAGTTCTACCAGGAGGGGAAGCCCGAGCCGGTGCCCCTGCGGGTGATGTTCGCCGCGACGAACGAGATCCCCGAGCAGGGCGAACTGGCCGCGCTCAAGGACCGCTTCGTGCTGAAGGTGATGAGCCGCCCGGTGCAGGACGACCACTTCCAGGAGTTGATCGACTCCGGCCTCCGCGGCGAAGCGTACAAGGGGCTGAACCAGAAGCCGTGGGCCGAGGGGCACGCCACGCTCGACGACTTCCTGAAAGCGAACCGCTACCTCACGCACCTGTTCGCCCGCACGCAGACGGACGTCAACGGCGACGAGCAAAACGACCGCACGCGGTTCTTCCCGGCCGACGTGTTCCGCGAGTATCAGCGGGTGGTGAAGACGCTCATCCGCGAAGACAAGATCTTCATCTCGGACCGCAAGCTGGTGAAGCTCTACAAGCTACTGCGAGTGCGGGCGTGGCTGTTCAGCGGCGGCACCGTGAACCGCGACGACCTGCGGTTGCTGGCCTACCTGGGCGAGACGATCAGCGAGATCGAACGGTTGCGCGAGAAGGTTCCGCAGTTGTTGGGGGATGAGCGGGGGTAACCCTTGTAGGGTGGGTCCGCACGGAACGTCAGTTCCGGCGCGACCCACGTTGATGACGCCCGCGTGGGTCACGCCGGGTGTCACCACCCGTGCGGACTTGTAGGGTGGGTCCGCACGGAACGTCAGTTCCGGCGCGACCCACGTTGGTGACGCCCGCGTGCGTCGCGCCGGGTGTCGCCACCCGTGCGGACCCACCCTACACAAGTCACCCCCGTCTTGCCTTCGCCCGCTTGGGCAACCCGGCCAACTGCCGTTCGGCATCGGCCCGCAGCTTCCCGCACACCAGTTCGCACAACTGGAACACCATCGGGTCGGCGATGGCGTAGCGGACCAGGTTGCCGTCCCGCTCGCGGGACACCAGCCCGGCGGTGAACAGAATCCCCAATTGCTTCGACACGTTCGCCTGCTTCTGCCCGGTCGCGTCGATCAACTCGGACACCGTGAGTGGGCCGTTCTTCAAATGCTGGAGCAGGTCCAGGCGGGTCGGTTCGGCCAGCACCTTGAACAGCCGGGCGACCGATTCCAGCGTCATCACATCGAGCACGGCCGCCTCCTCTAGCAATATTGCCACACGGTGTTATAGTAGACCTACACCGGTGGTACATGGTAGCAGACGAACCGACCTCGCGGAGCGGAATCATGCCGAAACGGGTTCTGATCGTGGGTGGAGTCGCCGGCGGCATGAGCGCTGCCACCCGCCTCCGCCGGCTGGATGAATTCGCCGACATTGTGGTGTTCGAGCGCGGGCCGTTCGTGTCGTTCGCCAACTGCGGGCTGCCGTACCACCTGGGCGGGGAGATCGCCGACCGCGGCAAGTTGATCGTGCAGAGTCCACAACGGCTGAGGCAAGTGTTTCGGCTCGACGTGCGGGCGAACACCGAGGTGGTTTCGATCGACCGCGCGGCGAAGACCGTCACCGCCCGCCACCTCATCACCGGCGACGAAACCACCGAACACTACGACGACCTGATCCTCGCCACGGGTGCATCGGCGATCATCCCGCCCACGTCCGGCATTCAGCGGCCAGGGCACTTCACCCTCCGCACCATCCCGGATATGGACCGGGTGATGGACTGGATCACGAAACAGAGCGCGAAGTCGGCACTGGTGCTCGGTGGCGGGTTCATCGGCCTGGAGGCGGCCGAACAACTGCACCGCCGCGGGCTGACGGTCACGGTGGTCGAACGCAACCCGCAGGTGCTCACGCCGCTCGATGTGGAGATGGCGGCCCATATTCACATCGAATTGAAGAAACACGGTGTGCGGCTGGAATTGAGCAACCCCGTGGAACGGTTCGAGGACGCAAAGGCCGGAGAATCCGCCGCGGCGTCGGTGGCGGTGCTGGCGAACGGCACCCGCATTCCGGCCGATGCGGTACTCGTCGGCGTCGGCGTGCGGCCCGAGATCAAGCTGGCGAAAGAGGCCGGCGTGGAGATCGGCAACAGTGGCGGGGTGAAGGTGAACAGCCGGTTGCAAACGAGCGACCCGCACATCTGGGCGGTGGGCGACGTAGTCGAGGTGACCCACGGCGTCACCAGCACACCAGCGGTGATCCCGCTCGCCGGCCCGGCCAACCGCCAGGGGCGGATCGTCGCCGACAACATCACCGGGCAGGACTCGCACTACCGCGGCACCCTCGGCACCGCCATCGTGCGTGTGTTCGACCTGACGGCAGCGGTGGTGGGTGCGAACGAAGCACTGCTGAAGAAGACCGGCACGCCGTTCACCGCCGTGCATTTGCACCCGAACAGCCACGCCGGCTACTTCCCTGGTGCCAAGCCGATCGCACTGAAGGTGCTGTTTCATCCCGAGTCGGGCAAACTGCTCGGCGCTCAGGCGGTGGGCGAAGACGGTGTGGATAAACGCATCGACGTGATCGCCACCGCCATGCAGTTCAACGGCACCATCGACGACCTCGCTGAGTTGGAACTTTGCTACGCCCCGCCGTTCGGCAGCGCGAAAGACCCGATCAACCTCGCGGGCATGGCCGGGCAGAACGTGTGGGAAGGGCGGGTGGCCGTCGCCCAGTGGCACGAGGTCCCGGCGCTCCTCACGACCGGGGCGGTGGTGCTTGATGTGCGCGAACCGGGCGAACGTGATGGCGGCATCATTCCCGGCTCGATGTCGATCCCACTGGGCAGCCTCCGCGAGCGGCTCAGCGAGTTGCCGAAGGACCAAGAACTGCTCGTCCACTGCGCCAGTGGGCAGCGATCGTACAACGCGTGCCGGGTGCTGATGCAGCACGGGTTCCGGTGCCGCAACCTGACCGGCTCATTCAAGACCTGGAAGGCGGCGCAGCCAACGGTCTGACACACATCGGCGACCGAGTCGCCCGACTTTCACGGAGCTTCCCATGCCCACGATCTCCCCGACCGAACTGAAATCCCTGTGCGAAAAGGGCGACCTCGAGTTGATCGACGTCCGCACCCCGCTGGAATTTGGCGAGGTGCATGTGAACGGGGCGAAGAACGTCCCGCTCGATCAACTCAACCCCACCGCCCTGCTCTGGCCGAACACCGATGCGGGCCGGCCGATCTATGTCGTCTGCCGGAGCGGCACCCGTGGGCAGAAGGCGTGCGAGAAACTGGCCGCCGCCGGGTTTACCAACGTGATCAACGTGGAGGGCGGGACGCTGGCGTGCGAACAGGCCGGTGTGCCAGTCGTGCGTGGGAAGAAGGCGATGTCGCTGGAGCGGCAGGTGCGGATTGCCGCCGGCGGGATCGCATTGTTCGGTACTGTGCTCGCCCTCACCGTTCACCCGTGGTTCGCCGGCATTCCGGCGGTCTTCGGTGCCGGCCTGGTGTGCGCGGGCCTTTCCAACTGGTGCGGCCTGGGAATGCTCATCGCCCGGATGCCGTGGAACCGGCGGGTGGCCGTTTAGGCCCGGCATACCGGTTGCGGCGGCATCGCCCGCCCACCGGAGCCGACGCATGAACACGCTCGCCGCCCTGCATTCCGAGTCGATCGTCCGAGTGGAATCCGGTGATGGCGTACTGCCCGACGATGTCCGGCGGATTGCCCTGTCGATCGTCAACGCCTACCTGGTTGGTCCGCCGAACGCCGGTGACCGCGGGTGGGCGCTGGTGGACTGCGGGCTGGCGACCAGTGGGAACACCATCCGCCAGGCCGCCGCCAAGCGCTTCGGCGAGCACGCCCGCCCGGCCGCCATCTACCTGACGCACGGCCACTTCGATCATGTTGGGGCGGTCCGCTCGCTCGTCGCCCGGTGGGATGTGCCGGTGTATGCCCACCGCCTGGAACTGCCGTACCTGACCGGCAAGAGCGCCTACCCGCCACCCGATCCGACCGTCGGCGGGACCATGACCGCCACCAGTTGGGCCTTTCCTCGTGGGCCGATCGACCTCGGCGATCGGGCGAAGCCGCTGCCCGCCACCCGCCTGCCGGGGTTGCCTGGATGGCGATGGCTGCCCACTCCCGGCCACTCGCCGGGGCATGTCTCGTTCTACCGCGACTCCGATCGCACCCTGATCGTTGGTGATGCGTTCGTCACCACCCGGCAAGAATCGCTGTACGCGGCCGTGGTCAAGCCGGTCGAAATCCACGGCCCGCCGGCCTACTTCACCCCAGATTGGGCGAGTGCTCGCTGGTCGGTGCAAAGCCTGGCCACGTTGAACCCGCGGGTTGCGGCCACCGGTCACGGGCTGCCGGTGCGGGGCAAATTCCTGCGCGATGGACTGTCGCGGTTGGCCAAGGCGTTCGACCGTGCTGCCCGCCCAGCCCGTGGGCGCTATGTCGGCCACCCGGCCCAGGCCAACGAAGAAGGCACCACCTCCATCCCGCCTTCGTGGACCGACTTCATCCCGCCGGCGTTGGGATTATTGCTCGGCCTGGGTGTCGGGTTGATGCTGCCGGGCCGGAAGGAATGACCACCGCCCGCGTCGGCCCGACAGTTGCAAAGCTCCCGGTGCTTCCCGTCCGCGAGGGCCGCCCATGTCTGCCGTTATGACCCAACTCCGCCCGGACGATCTGGTCGGCGGGTATGTCGTCGAGGGTGGTGAAAAGTTCGGCCGTCCCGAGTCGCCCGACCGGCTCGATGGTGCCCGGGCGTGGTTCACCGAAGCGACCGTATCCGTTTACGACAAGCATCAGGGCGAGACCTACGCCGCCTCGTACCAACTGGATTCCGAGCACTCCCCCTGCCGCATCACCATGACCGCCACGCATGCCCCACAGGCCGGGACAGTCGTGGAAGGGCTGATCGAGAAAGACGGCGACGTGGTTCGCCTGGTGTACTCGCTCCCCGGGCACCCACCGCCGACCGGGTTTCACACCGGGGCCGGTCAACTGATGTTCGTGATGCGCGGGCTGAACAAGTGACCCAATCCCTCCCCAGGCAAAGCTCGCAAGGCGGGCGGCAAAGTCCCCAAGAAGAAGTGACCGACCTGGCAAACCCGGCCCACGACTCTGGTGGGACGGGTTCATCTTTACCGCACGATCGTTCCGTTGGGCAGTGGGTGCCTGGCCAGTTCGTCCCACTCTTTTCGCACTTCTTGCAGACCCACCGCACACAACTCGAATTCGTCGCCGAGTCGCCGTAGCACCTGGGCCTCTTCCGGGAATCGCTCGGCCTCACACTCGCTGGCAATGCGATAGCTCCGCTTGCCCAGCACGGCGAAGCTCACCAGGTGATCCTTGCTCGGGCGGTGCTGAATGCGGTTGACCTGTTCGGGGAACAACCCGCTCCAGTACAGGGCAAAGTCGCCGATGTGCCGGTGATACTCGCGGCGGGTGCGCCCCTCGGGGGGCAATTTCTCCGCCTCCATCGCCATCACCGCCAACTCCTGAATCGGCCGGCCGTGCCCGTCGCGAAGGCGGAACACGCCGTCGATGTGCAGGAAGCGAGAGAGCAGATCGGACAGGTAATCGACGAGGGGCGGATCGGCGACGCCCAGCGAGGTGATGAACGCGTGCTCGGTGATTCCGGTAAACAGCCGCCGCAGCGGGTGTTCGGGTGGGGTGTTCCACATTTGGTTGCCCTCCGCGGAAGGTGCCGTGGGAGAGGAGAGCTTGTCGAGGTATTCTACCTCACGGCGTCGCACATAGAAAGTCGCCGGCCACCTGGCAAGAGGAATTATCGAGCCGATTTCGCGGTTCGTTGCCGGGGTGAGTGCAAACACTCTGCGGAGTTACGCTCCCGGCCCGCCGGGCTTCGCTCGCTTCCGCCGCAGTTTCACCCACCACGGGTGGGCGAACAGGATCAGCCCGCTCACCCACAGGCCGAGCAAAACTACCGCCGCCGGCAGGAACACCCACAGCTTCGCTGCGTCGTGGAACCACGATCCATCGTGCATCGCCTCGATGAGGTCGCTCCGCCGATAGGCCACCTGGAGCACTTCGGCCGTCTTGAAGTCTACCTGCACCTCGTAGCGGTTCTTGCACGTCACCTTGGCGATGCCATCCTTCGGCCGCACGTCTACGCGGTCCACGTCCGCCCAGCCCTGCACCTCGGCCTCGGGCACCTCCTGCAGTGCGGTCAGCAGCCGGTCGAAGGTGATGTCCGGGGATTTGGCCAAG
>JALOQR010000017.1 GCA_025459365.1 Fimbriiglobus sp. | reverse complement strand
AAGAAGGGCAACGCCGAGAACGGTAAGGCACTGCTGGCCAAGAGCCTGACCGGTGAAGCCCAGTGCTTGAAGTGCCACATGGTGAAGGGCACTGGTGGGAGCATCGGCCCCGACCTCAGCATGATCGGGCTGAAGGCGAGCAAGGAGAACCTGTACGACAGCCTGCTGACGCCGAGCAAGGCGATCGCCGACCAGTACCTGTCGTGGCGGATCGATAGCGAGGACGGGCAGAGCATCACCGGTCTGCTCGTGAGCGAGACCGAGACGAGCCTGACCGTCCGCGACGCCAACGGCAAGGACTACACGTTCTCCGTGAAGGACGTGCGGAAGAAGAAGGACCCGAAGAGCATCATGCCGGACGACGTGATCAAGGCGTTCAGCGAAGACGAACTGATCGACGTGGTCGAGTACCTCACCACCCTACGGACGCCGTCGTTCACCGCCGACTCGTGGCTGATCGCCGGCCCGTTCCCGGCCGAGGGCGACAAGGCGCTCGACACCGACTTCGGCCCGGAGAAGAAGGCGTTCGACGTAGCCGCTACGTTCAAGGCCGGCGGCAAGGACGTCGCCTGGCGGACGGTGCGGGGCGACGCGAAGGGGTACATCGACCTCGCCGCCTTGCACGGCGGGTCGTCGGCCAACAGCGTCAGCTACATGGCCCGCACCATCGAGTCGCCGGCCGATCAGGAAGTCACCATCCTGCTTGGCACCGATGACGGCTGCCGGCTGTGGGTGAATGGCGAGAAGGTGTTCGGCCACGAGCGGCACGAAGCCGCCGCCCCCGCCCGCGACGCGGTGAAGGTGAAACTGAAGAGAGGGTCGAACGTCGTGCTGCTCAAGGTCAACAACGGCAACAACCCGCACGGGTTCTACTTCACCATCGAGGGTGGGTTGGACCTGAAACTGGGCAAGTGAGTTCACCGTTTCGCCGGGAGCCGGAGGGGAGCGCACCACCGTTGCGTGCTCCCCTCCGGCTCCCAGCGAAACGGTGGGCGATGTCCGTACAACAAGCCGCATGAAGATCACCCGCGTCGAGACTGACCTGTTCCGCCTGCCACTCCCCCGGCCGGTGCCGATGCCCGGCTCGCAAGACCCGCGGCCGGTGTCACACGTCGAAGTAGTGGTCGTGCGGTTGCTCACCGACACACCACAGGTTGGGATCGGGTTTGCTGACAGTTTTGGTGGTGGTGCGGCGGTGCGGGCGGTCATCGACACCCAACTCTCCGCCGTCGCGGTCGGGGAAGATCCGTTGCACACCGAGTGGCTGTGGGCACGGATGCGGGCAGAGTTGGAGGGCACCGGGTTCGGCGGGCCGGCAGCACGGGCGTGTGCGGCCGTCGATCTGGCCGCGTGGGATGTGAAGGGAAAGGCACTGGGTTCGGTGCCGGTGTACCAACTGCTCGGCGGATATCGTACGCGGATGAAGGCGGTGACGGTGGGGGTGGCGACCCCCGCGGTCGGGCTGAAACAAGCGGTGCGAGACTGCAAGGTAGCGCTCGACCAGGGGTCGGCCGGCATTCAGATTGACGTCGGCACGCAAGACCCCGATCTGGACTACGACCGCCTACGGCAACTCCGCGACGAAATCCCGGACGGGGCGTGGTTCGAGGTGAACGCCGGCGGGCGGTACGACTTCGCCACGGCCGTGTGGCTCGGCACCGTCGGGGCGGAGGAGTTGGGTGTCGACGGGTTCGGCGACCCACTGCGGGCCGACGATGTGAACCTGCGGCGGTTGACCGACCGGCTGAACGTCGGCGTGTCGGTCGGCGGGTTTTTGGACCGGGTGGAAGACTTCACCCGCGTGATCGATGCCGGCGGCATTGAGAGCGTCCGCATCGATCCCATCCGCCTCGGCGGGTTGACCCCCGCCCGCAAGGTGGCACTCGCAGCCGAACTGAAGCAGGTGGCAATCTACCCGGTGCGCGTGGCGGAAGTGGGTACACACCTTGGCGCTGGTTGCGTGTACGGCCGCATGTGCGAGCACACCGACTGGTTCGCCGGGCTGTTCGCCGGCGGGCCGCAGTTCGCGAACGGCCAGTTATGCGTGAGCGACGCGCCGGGGCTGGGGCTCAGCCTGAAAGACGACGCGAACCAGTGGCGGATCGGGTGACTGGTTTTGAAGACCAATCCAGCAGGAACACGGATGAAGAGGATGAAACGCGGAAGACACGGATCAAACACGATTTTGTTCTGATCCTCTTCATCCCCGCCGTTTTCCGCGTCATCCGTATTCCGTACTGTTGAACTGTTTCCCACGAGGTATCCCGCGATGGCCGACTTCGACAAGCGCATTCAAGAACTGCACCTCACCCTCCCACCGGCGCCGAAGCCGGTGGCGGTCTACAAGCCGGCGGTGAAGGTCGGCAATCTGCTGTTCGTCTCCGGGCATGGTCCGCTAAAGGAAGATAAGTCGCTCATCCTCGGTGTGGTCGGTAAGACGCTGACGACCGACGAGGGCAAGGCCGCCGCCCGCCAGACCGGGTTGGCCATCCTCGCCACACTGAAGGACCACCTCGGCTCGCTGAACAAAGTGAAGCGGCTCATCAAGAGCTTCGGCATGGTGAACTGCACCCCCGAGTACACCGATCAGCCGAAAGTCATCAACGGCTACAGCGAACTGATGAAGGACGTGTTCGGCGACGACGCCGGCGTGGGCGCCCGGAGTGCGGTCGGGCACAATGCCCTGCCCGGTGGGATGGCGGTCGAGATCGAGGCGATCTTTGAAGTGGAGTAGCACGCCCGGCATCAGAGCGACCGGATGTGCATCCGCGCAGCCGGTCGCGGTTTGCGGCTGAGTGGCCTACATCACATATCGACGTTTGGCGGCTGTTTCGGCGGCGCACTTCGAGCAAGTGCCGTTCGCCACGAGGTCGTACCCGTCGAGGTGAAAACCGTGTGCGGCGGCCACCGCCTTGACCGCCTCGGCGATCCCTTCATGGGTGAACTCCGTCATCGACTTGCACACTGCGCACACGAGGTGTTCGTGCCAGGGATAGCCGTAGTCGTGGTCGTAGACGGTGCGGGCGCCGATTTCGATCCGCCGGAGGAGTCCGGCATCCACCAGTTTGCCGAGTGTGCGGTAGACAGTGGCTCGGCTCACCCGCTTTTTTCCAGCCCGCAGGTCGGCGAGCAGTTCGTCGGTGTCGAAGTGGGTGTGCCGGGCGAAGATGTGGGCGACCAGTTCCCGTTGCTGGTCGGTGTAGCGTTGCGGTGGGGAGCGGCTGGCGAGATACTCGCGGAATCGCTGCTCAGGCGTCTGCGAGACGGCCACGGCGGGCAGGGGCACGGCGGCTCCTCAACAGTGTCCGGGGGTACCAATCCCGGCTCTATTCTTTGCCCGGCAATTCCACGGCGCGGAATAGGAATTCCTCGGCCAGTGCCCAGCGCTCGGGGGTGTCGAGTTCGCCGGCAGCGATCAACTTCTTCATGCGGTTCACCAACTCCCACCGAATGCCGTCGGTCGGCTCGGGGGCGTCGGCCGGAGTGCGGTCGTCGGAGTCGTTCATTGCTGCTCGGGATCGGGCCGTTCGGTGCGGGGCGTGGGCCGACCACCCAGGGGGTAGTCGCCGGGTCGTCCGCGGCGGGGTCGGCTGGTTCGGGCGGGGTGCGGGCATCATGCGGTTCCCTCCGTCGCATCGGGGCGGTCGGTATCGGTCCGATCGCCTTTCTGTTCTCCCCTGCTGTTCAAGCGTTCCGGGGTGCGGGTGTACATGTCCCGGAGCTGCCCGCATTCTACCCACGCTCATCGTCGGCCGCGCAGTGCAGTGTAAAAGAATTCGGCACCTGTTCAACTGGGTAATCTGGATCGGAGTTCACCGCGCAGGGGTTCGACCGTGCGTTCGCACGTTCGCGGTTGCAGGCGCACCCCGCGCGGAAAGCTGGCATATTTTGCCGAAACGATTCAAGTCTCCACTTCCCCCGCCAAATGCTCGGTGCGAGCAGCGTTGGCAGCCATATGGGCCAACCGAGTGGGGATCGGGTGGCGGTACCCGCTCAGAACCCGCCGCACCAACTCCACGGCGGATGGCACGTCGCACCGGTGCCCCGGCGACACGAAGCATGGCCGCACCCCGTCGGCGGTTCGCACCACCGCACCCACCCTTTCGCCTCCAATGCTCAATGGGGTGAAATCGCCAGCGCTCGGCCCGACCTCGGCGTGTTCGCCAATCAGCCAGGTTTTCGCACACCCAACGGTCGGCAGGTCGAGCCATATCCCGAGGTGACAGGCCAGCCCGAACCGCCGCGGGTGGCAAACACCCTGACCGTCGAGCAGCACGGCATCGGGCGGGAAAGAAAGTCGGGCAAAGGCCGACAGCAGTGGTGGGCACTCTCGGAATGAAAGCAACCCTGGCACGTAGGGGAAGGTCATCTCCTGCCGGACAACGGCCCGCGTGACCTCGCACGCTCGTTCGATGTCCCAGACGACGACCGCGGCGAAGGCGAGGGGGGAGTCGATGGCGTAGGCGATGTCGCACCCGGCGACCATCCGCACCGGGCCTAGTGGGAGCGACACCGTAACTCGAGCGGCTAGCTGCGTTTGCAGGGCCACCGCTTCGTCGGGCGAGACGTGCCAGGGATGTAGTTCCAAGTTTTCGGTTCTCGGTCATGAATTCCGCCGTGAAGGCGTTGCACGGCCAAAGCCAACTGTGGAATGTGTCATCAATTTGGTTAGAGCTGCATTTTCGCCAGCACCACCACGTTTAACGCCCGATCACCCGCCTCAACTCAGCCCCGTGGCGGGCGGCAGCCAGTCGGTCGCGCAAGCCGACATCGGCTGGGCTGCGATCGCTCAGCCACTCCAGGTGCGGCACGGCAGCGGAGTACATCTCCCTCTGCTCGAACCACCGGGCTGCGGCGTCGCGGACCTCTCGTGTCGGATTCACCGCCGTCGCTCGCTCCCAGATTTGTGTCGCGTCGTTGGGCCGGTTGAGTTCGTCGCAGGCTTCGGCTGTCGCTGCCCACTGCCCCACGTTGGACCAGTCTCGCCCCGCCAGTGCGGCTGCTCTCTCCAGGTATACCCGCCGGTCGCCCGCCGGTCGCCGATCCGCGGCTCGCAGCAGCACCTCGGGGTCGTCGGGGAGTACGCGATCACGCAGTTCTTCGTCTGGTCGGTCGGCCCACGCGGCCAGGATTGCGCTGAGCCGGCGCGGGCTGAGCTCGAGCGATCGCCGCCAGCTTGCCGCGGCGGCGGCCCGGTCGCCCTTGGCCAGTTCTTCCACTCCACGGGCGTACCATGCCTCACCGAGTGTCGGCCGTAGGCGAGTGGCCCGCTGGAAGTAGGCCAGCGGCGGGTCGGCCCGCTCGAATCGCCTCACCGACAGCCCGAGGACGAACTGCGAGTCGGCGTGGAGGGGGCACAGGTTACGGGCCGTCCGCACGGCGAAGGCACCATCTCGACCGGCTTCCAGTTGGGCTTCGGCGAGGGCGTACCAGGCGTTCGGATCGGCCGGGGTGACCCGTGTGCGTTGGGCGAGCAACTCGACGCGGGCGGCGGGGTCGGCACTGGCTGCGGCGATCTCCAGTTGCTCGGCTCGCCAGCGGTTGCGAGCGTCGAGCGCGCCCACCGTGGCGGCAGCGGCGATGAGCACCGGGAGAAGGAGCACAGGCAGGCTCGCCGGTGGTTCCGGCTTCGCTCCACCCCTGGAACCCCGGACCCGCACTCCGGAACCGATTCCCACCGCCGCCGCGGCCATGATCGCCACCGCCGGCATGTGGATCGCAAAATCGACAGCCGAGTGGCAGACCAGCACCACCACCGCGAACCAGACCCCAAGCACGAACGCCCCGACCGACCTCCCCCGAAGGCGACGATACATTCGCGCCAGCACTACCGGCACCCCAATCGCCAGCAAGAGCGTCAGCACGAGCCGTATCATCCCCCCCTCGGTCGCAGCCTCCAGGTATTCGTTGTGGGCGTGATCGAACATCACCCCGGCGTCCTGAGTCGTCCGGCCGAGCGGCTCCACAAGTTGGAAGGTGCCGTTCCCGCTCCCGGTCGCCCACAACCCCGGCAGTTGGGTCGCCGCCGATTGCCACAGGTAGAGGCGGTCGTCGAGCGTCTGCGAGTCGTCGCGGAATCGCTTGGTGATCGGCTCAATGCCAAGCCACAACACCAGCCCTACCGTCACCGAGGCCGCCACCCCACCGATCAACCCGACCGAACCGATTCGCCGCCACCCGGCCAGCAGGACCACCCCCACCAACCCGGCCGTGACTGACACCACCCCGCCACGGGACTGGCTGAACGGCACGCTCGCGATCATCAGGCCGAGGGCGAGGGCGGCGAACAGTGATGCCGGGCGGTCGAAGATGTCAAGGAGTCGGTCTTGCCACCGCCGATCCCTGGGCATTTCCCCTTGCGGGCGGAGCAGGCAGATCGCCCCGCCGATGCCAAAGGCGATGTAGTCCGGGTAGTGGTTGCGGCAGATGAACGGGCCGAAGAACGAGCCGCCCACATCAATCGACCAGTACACCATTCCTCGTGGGGCAGAGAAGAACTGTCCGAGGGCAAACAGAGCGAGAGCCGACCCATTCAGGGTCGCTACCAGTGCGAAACGGCGGGCTGAGTGGGGGTCGGTCAGCCAGTGGCGAGCGACGGTGTACACCGCCAACAGCACGACGAGGCGAGCGGCGAACGTGCGGGTGTCGTGCGGGTTGGCGGAGAGGGTGATCCACCCAGGCCGGGCGATTTCGGGTTCTCCCGGCAGGCGTTCGATCTGAGCGGGTATGAGAGTCTCATGCCAGCCGGCACGGGCAGGGGAGAATACCTTCGCCACCCCAATGGGCAGCGGTACAAGCTGAGCCGTTGAGAGCAGAAGCAGGCCGGCGAGGGCAATCGAGACGAGATCAGGCCGGAAGACGAATTGACGGGTGAGGAGTGCGTGAGTGGCCCACAAGGCGGTGAGCAGGGCGACCCCGACGGCGAGGAAGAATTGCCAGAAGGGTTCGATGCCGGCGAAAGGCCACGCCGAAAGGTTGGCCAGCGCAAGAAGTAGGCCCTCACCGCCAGCACGGAGCCAGCGGGCGGTGGGGTGAGTCGGGTCGGCCGACGGTATCATTTAGCGGCGCCGCGGCGGCAGAGTGCGGGAGCCGACAATGGTGACAGCCGTTTCTTGCCAGCCGCGGAGGTCGACCGCCTCCGACGAACCATTGGGCGCCGCGTTGGCCACGGCCGCCTGATTGGCGGCAGGCACACTAGTCGTGTGGTCGGCCGACCATAGGGCCGCCGACACCGTCGCGGCTCCGGCCAACACCGCTACCGCTACCAGGCCACCAGCCAACAACTTGCGTGCCATAAGACACCTCGCAGGAAGTTTCGTAATCATGATAGCGTATCCACCGGCTGGTGGGAACTGAATATTGGATGAAGTCGCTCGGGAGTCGCCACATGCACCTTCTCGGCCTGGAGTCCCTCAGCCGCGATGAGATCACCGGGTTGCTCGACGCCGCCACCGATTTCCTCGGTGTCGGCCGCGACACCCCCAAGCGGACCGACCTGGCCGGAAAGGTGATCGCCAACCTATTTTACGAGCCGAGTACCCGCACCCGCCTGAGCTTCACCCTGGCTGCACGGCGAGTCGGGGCCGAGACCCTCGATTTTTCCCCCGGCGGCAGCAGCACGGCCAAGGGCGAATCGTTCGTCGATACTGCCCGAAACATCGTGGCGATGGGCGTCGATGCGGTGGTGGTACGGCACAGTAGCTCGGGTGCGCCGAAACTGCTCGCCGACCAGTTCGCCCGTCACCTGCGGGAGCAGCACGTCGGCGTGGTGAACGCCGGCGACGGGGCGCATGCCCACCCCACTCAGGGGTTGCTCGACATGTTCACCATTCGCCAGCGCAAGGGCCGCATCGAAGGTTTGACTATCGCCCTCGTCGGCGACATCCTGCATAGCCGCGTCGCCCGCAGCAACATCCACGGCCTCACCAAACTGGGCGCGAAGGTGATCGCCTGCGGCCCGCCGACGCTCGTGCCGCCCGAGGTGGCTCAGTTCGGTGTCGAGATTGCCCACGACCTCGATGCCATCCTCCCGCGGTGCGATGTCATCAACTTGTTACGGGTGCAGTTCGAGCGCCAGCGGAGCGCGTTCTTCCCGTCGGTCGGCGAGTATGCCCATGTGTTCGGTATGAACGGCGACCGCCTCCGCCGGGCCGACAAGGAAGTGCTCATCCTCGCCCCCGGCCCGATCAACCGCGGCGTCGAGATCACTCCGGACGTCGCGGACGGACCCAACTCGGCCATCCTCGATCAGGTAACGAACGGCGTGGCCGTGCGGATGGCCGTACTCAAGCGGGCCTGCCATCGACCGTGAGTGGCAGTGGCAGCACCCCCCTGCCAGCCATTCCGAAAGAGACGCCTCCCCGCCACGCCACATCCCGAACCTACCCCATGCTCCCCGCCACCTCCGTGTTCGACCGCCTGGCCAAGTGGGCGGCCCGCGTCACCGGGCGGCCGGCCGCCTTTCTGCTGGCCGTTGGGGTCATCCTGGCCTGGCTAGTCACCGGCCCGCTCTTTCATTTCTCCGACACCTGGCAACTCGTCATCAACACCGGCACCACTATTGTCACTTTCTTGATGGTGTTCTTGATCCAGAACAGCCAGAACCGCGACTCGGCCGCTCTGCAACTCAAGCTGGACGAACTCATCCGCTCGTCCCGCGGGGCGCACAACGTGATGCTCGATCTGGAGCAACTCAGCTTGGAGGAGTTGGACGACCTGCGGGGGAAGTACGAGGCGCTGGCCGCCGCCGCCCGCGAGCGGCTCCGCCAGGGCGCCCCGGACGACGACACCCCCGATCTTCCCCGCCCATGAGCGCCCAGCCCCGATCGATGAATTCCGCACCCAGGGGATGCGGGCTGTCTGCCGGCGGTCGCCGCTCGATGGCCCTTGCTTGCGGCTGACGGGTCGCGAATGACGGGTCAGCGGGCCGTCGGAAGGTGTGCTACATGTTGAACAGTCGCCCCCGCACCGCCCGCCGGACGCCGCCGTGTACCCGACCGCCGAATTCACCTCCGCTGCCGGGCAGATCATCCGCCGCCGCACCCTGGCAGTGATGTCCGCTGTCGCCGCCGCCTTACTGGGCGCCTGCACCGCCCTGTATGTGAAGGTGAACTCACCCCTCTACCCGAGCGAGATGACCACGGCCTACGGGTTTGTGATCGCCACCGGGATTGCCCTGTTGGTCGCCCAGGCGGCCGGGGTGGGCTGGTGGCAGGCCCGGCACCCGTGCCTCCGCTGCACGCACTGCCGCCGCCGCCTGACCAACGCCGTGCCGCAAGTGGTGGCCAGCGGCTGCTGCCACCACTGCGGTCGGCGGGTGCTCCGCCGCCCGGCCGAACAGCCGCCGCTGGACGCCCTCATCCCGCGGGCCGAGTTCCTGAACGCTCACGCTCGTTATCAGCAGCGGACCGGTTCGCTCATGCTCGCGGCTGTCGGGGCGACTTTCACCGGGTGCGTGGTCGGTGGAATCATTCTGGAGCGGCTCGACCTACCCGACCCGCTCAGCCGCCTGGCGTACCTTCTCCTGCTCATGACGGCCCCAGTGATAATGGTGCTGGTGCTGCGCTGGATGACTGCCGGAGCGAAGCGGGACCCGGCCCTGGCCTGCCCGGGGTGCGTGAAACCGCTCACCGATGCGGCCATGCTGGTCGCCGGCACCGGCCACTGCTTCCACTGCGGCTGCCGGGCCGTACCCCCGCGGAACCGCCCGCTCCCCGCCCCGCACGCCGGCCGGTGGCTGACCACCGCCGGACTGAGCGAGGCCGACCGACAACTGCGGCGGGCGAACCGCCGCGCCCTGGCGCTGGTGGTGGCGGTGTGCGCGGCGGCGGTCTGGGTGCTCTCGCTGGGCGACCTGATGTGGGGCCGGCGGCCGCTGATGGCCCTAGGGCTGGACAAGGCCGCGGCCGACTGGGTGAGCGACCGCGTTCCGCTGGGGGTGGCGGTGGCCACGGTGGCAGCGGCGGTGGCGGCTAGCCGGGCGGCTGTGCGAGGGGCGAAGCAGAGCCACC
The DNA here is from genome assembly GCA_025459365.1 of Fimbriiglobus sp. Classification (GTDB taxonomy): domain Bacteria; phylum Planctomycetota; class Planctomycetia; order Gemmatales; family Gemmataceae; genus JALHQU01. Next base: position 15,611 of record JALOQR010000017.1, on the reverse strand, counting down.
CGACTGACTGCCCGCGATGCGGCAAGGAAGTGCTGCCGGCGTTCGCCGTCGGCACGAAGTGCTGCAACCACTGCGGCTGGCGGGTGGTGCAAGACGCCCCCGCCACCACGTCGGCGAGGCGGGTGACCTACCCGCCGCTCGCCACCGCGTCGGCCAGCCAGCAGTAGTCGGCGTGCGGGGCGTTGTGCCGGCAGTGGCCGAACAGGTCGGGGTGATCGCACCCCGCTTCTTCGAGGGCGTCGGCCAAGATCGGTAGGCGGTCGAACGCGTTTTCGGCACGGATGGCCGACGCGAGGGCGACGACGGTTTCGGACCGCCACGCCGGTTGCAGGTACAGGCGGGCGTATTCGCGGCACCAGTTGCGGCAGAGGTGGACGCCCTCATCCTGCCATGCGCGATCCACTTCGGCCGGGTCTGTTACCCCTGTCGTCATGTATCGGGCACGCCACACGTAATCGAGCGCGTACCAATGGTCGACTAAAGCCGACGCCGGCGGATCAGTCCATGCGGATGACTTTGCGATCGGATCGTACTGAAGGTCGCGATGAAGATGGCTCTAGTGCTGACCCAAACCGTCGTGCGGGTTGATCACCCCTTCCGCCACCGCACCGAAGCAACCCAGCCGTAGAAATCGCAGCGCCTCATCTTGCGAGGTGAAAGTCTGGCCGAGTTCACGTAGGGCGGCGGTGAAGTGCGGGGCGGCATCCCATAGATGTAGGTTGGGCACGGAAACGATCGCCGCCAACCCGTCGGCGTAGAAGGCGTCGTCCAACGCGGTGTGGGCGGCGTTCACCATGTCGTCCACGGTCGTCAAGTCGAGGGCGAACTTTGCGGCGGCGAGGCGGAGCTTGGGGTGCGTCATGGCCGCTCCGAAACAAGGCGAGCGGGGGGTGTCAGCCCCCTGGTTCGTGACCAGCCCGCTGACGCAGGCCACTCGCCAGAACCAGGGGGCTGACGCCCCCCGCTCGCCGGGCTACAGAACCGGCAGACTCACGTCGTGCCGTTCGTCTGACCACGTTCCCTCGAGGTCGCGGCTCGTCAGATCTTCAGCACGCCGGTGCTGTCGCCGAACGACTTGGTCGGGCAGCCCATCCGCTCGAAGATGGCCATGTACAGGTTCATGAGCGGGGTGTCGAACTTGTACTTCAGGTACCGCCCGGCTTCGAGCGACCCAGCCCCGGTGCCCAGCGTCAGGATCGGCAGGTCGTCGTGGTTGTGCCGGTCGCCGTCGCCGATGCCGCTGCCGTACACCAGCATCAGGTTGTCTAGCAGGGTGGTGCCGTCGGCCTCCTTGGCCGCCCGCAGCTTCTCGCACAGGTAAGCCAACTGCTGAATGTGGAAGGTGTTGATCTTCTTCAGCTTGGCCTGCTTGTCGGCGTTCTTGCCGTGGTGCGATAGGTCGTGGTGCCCCTCGCCCACGTCGATCATCTTGTACGGGCGGTTGCTCCCGTCGTTGGCAAATGGCAGGGTAGCCACCCGCGTGCTGTCGGTCTGGAAGGCGAGCACCATCAGGTCGCACATCAGGCGGATGTGGTCTTGCAGTTCCTTCGGGGTGCCGTCCGGCCGCTTCATGTCGGTCTTTGGCTTCGGCCGGTCGCCCTCGACCATCGCCCTCTGGATCCGCTGCTCCACCTCCCGCACGCTCGCCAGATACTCGTCCATCTTCCGCTGGTCGGACTGGCCAAGCGTCTTGTTCAACTGTTTGGCGTCGTCGAGGACGAAATCGAGCACGCTCTTGTTGTACGCGTCCCGCTTCGCCCGGCTGGCCGCCTGATCCTTGCCCCCGTCGCCGAACAGGCGGTCGAACACTGCCTTCGGGTCGGTCTCCTTGGCGTTCGGGGTCGTCTCTCCCCGCCAGCTCAGGTTAGACGAGTACGCGCAGCTGTACCCGCTGTCGCAGTTGCCTGCCTGCTGTCCCCGCTCGATGCCCAGTTCGAGCGATGGGAAGCGGGTCTTGTCGCCGACCGCGCCGGCGATGTGCTGGTCGGCCGAGATGCCCGAGCGGATGTCTGCCCCGTGCGTCTTGCGGGCCTGCCGGCCGGTGAGGAAGGCACTCATGGCGCGGGCGTGGTCGCCGGGGCCATCGCCGTTCGCCCGGGCCTTGTCGAGGGCCAGCCCGTGGATGACGTTCAGCTTGTCCTTGAACCCTTCGAGCGGGGCGAGGATGTCGGGCAGTTTGCCGAGCTTGCCCTCGGCCGCCGGGAAGAAGTCGGGCAGGTGGACGCCGTTGGGCACGTACACGAACGCCGCCCGCTTGACGGCGGCCGACTTGGTCGCGGCGGCGGCCGGGGCTGCGGCGGCGAGCGACTCCAGGAAAGGCAGGGCGACGACGGTGCCCAGCCCCTTTAGCATCGTGCGGCGGTCGACGCGGTTCATGTCAGTCGCTCCGGGTTAGCGTGATCGAGAGCCGACCCCACGCGGGGTCAGCTCCATTCATTGTCAGTCGGTTCGCTTGGCGTTTCGCTGCTGGAACGGCTCGCTCCGCACCACGGCCAGCACGAGGGCGGAGAACCGATCCTCGCCCGCCTTCAGCTTGACCACCAGGTCGTCCAGCGAGCACTTGTCGTAGTACTCTAGCCCGCGACCGAGGGCGAAGGTGAGCAGTTTCTCGGCCAGGCAGCGGCGGAACTTGTCTCCCTGGGTCAGGAGGATTTTCCGTAGCTCGGCCGGGCCGTTGAATTTTTGGTCGCCGGGGAGTTCCCCGCTCGGGTCGATGGCGTCTTTCCCATCGGCCGTTCGCCACGCTCCGATCGCGTCGAAGTTTTCCAGCCCGAACCCGATGGCATCCATCTTGGCGTGGCAGTTGGAGCAGGCGGGGTTGGCCCGGTGCTGCTCCATCTGTTGGCGGAGGGTGCCCTTGAGTTCGGTCTTTTCCAGTTCGGGGACGTTCGGCGGGGCGGGCGGGGGCGGGCTGGCGAGCAAGTTTTCGAGCACCCACTTGCCTCGCTTCACCGGGCTGGTGCGGGTGGGGTTGCTGGTGACTGTCAGCACGCTGGCATGGGTGAGCACCCCGCCGCGTTTGCCGTCGAGTTTCACCTCGCGGAACTTCTCGCCGGTGACTCCACGGATGCCGTAGTGCCGGGCCAATCGCTCATCCACGAACGTGTAGTCGGAGTCGAGCAGTTCCATCACGCTGCGGTCGTTCTTCACGATGTTGCTGAAGTATTCTTCCGTCTCGCGGACCATGCTCGCTTTCAGTTTGTCGTCGAACGCGGGGAACAATTTGGCATCTGGCGCGACGCCCCACACGCTGCGGGTCATCAGCCACTGGCCGGCAAATTCGTAGGTGAGCGCCTGGGCTTTCCAGTCGGCGAGCATCCGCCGCACCTGCCCTTCGAGCACCTTCGGGTCCCGCAGTTGGCCCTTATCGGCGACTGCGAGCAGCTCGTCGTCCGGGGTGCTGCTCCACAGGAAGTAGCTCAGGCGGGTGGCCAGTTCGTGGTCGGTCAGGGTGCGGGTGGTGGCCGGCGGCTTCGGGTCGTCCTCGACGCGGAAGAGGAAGTGCGGCGAGCAGAGCACCGCTTTGAGGGGCAGTTTGAGGGCGTCGTCGAACTTCTCCCCCCGCCCGTCGGCCAGATCGAAGAGCCTGAGCAACCGATCCACCTCCTCCTTCTTCACCGGTCGGCGATACGCCTTGCGGGCGAAGGTGGTGAGCACCTTCTCGGCCACGCCGCGTTTGTTTTCGGTCGCGCCGTTGGCCGCGTTACCGAGGATGAGTTGCCGGGATTTCGTCTGCGGTTGGTCGAACTTGCCGAGCGGCCCTTCCAGTTCGAGGAAGTCGACGCCGAGGGTCCGCTTCTTCTCTTCTTTAGTCGTTTTGTCGGTGAATGGGTTGGCGAACGCGACCGCCACCCGCTTCTCGCCGGCGGTGAACCGCCCCTTGAACTCGATGATTGTCGGTTTGTCTTCGGTGGCGGTCACCTCGAAGGTCTTCAGGTCTTTGCCATCCACCCGCAGCACGGCTTTCGTCGGTTCGTTCCCAACCTTGATCGCCCAGACCTTGGCCCGCACCGCGTACTCGCCTTCGAGCGGGAAGTTGAGCTTATCCATGTACGCCGACGACTCGGGCGAGGTGAGGGTGATGCGGTTCTTGCCGGCGTCGTTCGTCTTCGACCCGCGGGGGAAGGCGAGCAGGTTCTGCCGGCCGTAGGTGTTCTTGGCGGCGGTCACCGGCGGGGGGGGCTGGAGTGCGGCGTCGAGCAACTTGTCAGCCGCGGCCATGTACTTTTCGACGAGGATCGGCTGCACGCTCAGCACGTCGCCGATGTTGTCGAACCCGTAGCCCACGTCGTCGGAGGGGAAGTCGTCGGCCGGGCGGAAGGTGTTGACGCCGAGTAGATCGCGGACGGTGTTGTTGTACTCGGCCCGATTCAGCCGCCGCATGGTAACGCGGCCGGGGTCTTTCGGCCCAACGCAACTCACCTTCAGGAGCGTGCCGCCGAGGTAGGCCACCACCTCCGCCTTTTCCTCCTTGGTTGGCTGCTTCTTGCGGGTTTTCGGCGGCATGGAGCCGTCCAGCAGCACCCGCTCGACCGCCTCCCACGTCTTGCGGTCCTTCTTCGCCTGGGCGGTGGTCGTAACCCCTTCCAGCGTGACGCCACCGGAGTTGTCGTTGGGGTTGTGGCAGGAGTAGCAGTGCTTCTCCAGGAACGGCACCATCTTGCCGGCGAACTCGTCTGCGGCCGGGGCGGGTGGCTGGGCGGCGGCCGGGCGGGGCGGGCCGTTCGACAATGCCAAAACCAACAGGGTCACTGCGGGGCAGGCAACGCAGGCGAGAAGTTGTCGGGTGGTGATCAAGCCTCACCCTCGGCAGGAGTTTGTGGCACGGCCGGACCTGGCAACGGTCCAGCGGAATCGGCGGGGGAGAGTCCTAGAAACGCCGCAAACGCAGCATAGGCGGGTGTGTGAGCGTGGCCCACACATTTCTCAGTCTAACTCGTACCAAAAGCGGGGTACAGAGGAAATGAAAAAGGAGTCGCTCATCCGGTTTTCATTTGGTGGGGAAGTCTACACCCTCCCGCACCCACGGCATGCGCCGGCGGACCTGTTGTCGTGAGTCGGCGAATGGCACCGTGGCGGGCAGTCGATTCGCTGCGGTGGTTGCTGACAGCGACTTGTCACCCGTCGTTTCGTGGTTCGCTGGATACTGTCCTTCAACAACCCCGGCGTTGACCCGCTACCCGCCGGGCGAGTCGTCCGCCGAGCGGGTGGGCTGATCGCTTACCCCTCACTGTACATGTCGTGGGTCATCGGATCGAGCCGCTTGATGTTCCGCTCGACGGCCAGCACGATCGTCTGCTCCTCCAGCCCGTCAGCGCTCACGGCCACCGCTGGGATGATCTGCCGGCTGTCGGGCAGGCTGAACCGCACCGTGAAGGTGCCATCGGGCCGCAACTTCACCGGATCGTTCTGGAGCGTCACGGTGGCGGTTGGGTCAGTCTGCCCGAACACGATCAACTCGGCGTTGATGTCGAAATGGAACTTCTTGAGACGCCCTGGCATTGCCCCGGCCCCGAACGCACCCTCCTTCATCGGCCGCTTGAACTGCTCGTCGAGAAGGTCTTTCAACTGGCTCGGCCCACCGGCGCTCTCGAACCCGGTGCTCATCGCCAGCACCCGCTCGACCCCGCCGGCCTTCTCCACGTCGGCCGCCCAGTTCTCGGGCATACTCTCGCTGACACCTGCTTTCGGCGGCGTGACCACGTTCGACCGGGCCAGCACAAAGAATTGGCCAGTCTTGGCCAGGTAGCCGATGTCCACCCGGTAGGTGCGGGGCGGCTGGGGGATATCGAGGTACCAGTGGGAGACCCCGCCGTGGATGTTCACATCCCGCACGATCCCTTCCGACGTGCTGGTCGTGTCGGTGCTGGTCACGTCGAGCAAGCGCAGGATTGGCTTGGCCCCGTGCCAGTCGGGCCCGAGGGCAGCCTCGGCGCGGAACACCGACTGCTGCGAGATTTCCCACACAACGTGGAGCCAGAACGGGTCCGATGCCATCAGGGCGATGCGATCCTTGATGGTGCCAGCTTTGGTCTTGCTCGATAGGTCTTTATCGGCGGCGATGACCGGCTCGGTGCGAGCGCTCGGTTTGAACGGGGTGGGGATGAGTGGCTTCGGGCCAGCAGGCTTGACGATTGCAGCCGGCTTGGCAGTGACGACCGGCTTGGCGGGTGGCTTAACGGTCGCAACCGGCTTGGCAGCGTGCCCGTTCAATTTCCCACCGTGGCCGTTGATAGCCGGCTTGGCGGTGGGAGCCGCCTTGGGGGCCGTTTTCGCTTTGGCCGGCGTCGGGCTCGCCTTGACCGGACGGGCCGCTGGCTTCGCCTTGGCCGGGGCGGGCTTGCGGGCGGTGGCCGACCGAGACGCCCCGCGCGGCGGTGTGGCGGACTTACCGGACTTGGCAGCCCCGCGGTTCGGCTTGGTCATTGGCAAAAACTCCCCGTGCCGGCGGTGCCCGGTCGCTAGGTGGCGAAGGTCGGAACAGGCATCCTACCGATTCTACGCAACGGGTGTCCGTCCCGGGATGCGTCGGACGTTCAAGTGGAAAGGCGACGGCGGGCGGGATCCATTTCAGCAGCAGTCACCAGCACTTCCTGAAATCTAAAGAAATACCGAAGGCCCTGTCAACGCAACTTGAAGCCCGGCGGGCGGGTTTGCGGTTTTTTTCGTTTTTCAGTACCAGTCCTATCAAGGGTTTCGGGCAATCCGGGTAATCCGTGCGGAGGGGAATTGTCATCCCACAGCATTGTCTGAGCATCCCTACAACTACTTCGATAAGGAGGGGTTTGCAATCAATTAAAGTGTGTCCTGCCCTGTCGAGCGATGCCATTCGCCGGAAGGCGTCGGCGAATGAGGCAGTTTGCAATCAATTAAAGTGTGTCCTGCCCTGTCGAGCGATCGAAGCCCCACGTTGTCACGTGTGGTTAGCACTCCGCCGGTCGGCCCGATGTCGCTGAATATCGAATGGGAAAGCCAAGTCGGCCACGGTGCGAGCCACATCAGCCGGGTGTCTTGTGAAAAATTTCACGAAGTATCTGTTGCCGAATTCATCACAGTTTCCACAATGAGCCACACGCACCGACGCTCGGCTTGAGTATGAGCGCACCCGCCGGCGGACGCGGCCCGGTTTCCCCGATGGGGTTTGCCATCCTGGGGTCGGAATTAGCTGGGTTCACGGTGGTCGGCGCTCTGTTGGATTGGTGGCTCGGGCTACTGCCGTGGCTGACTATTGCCGGAACATTTGCCGGGTTACTGGCGGCGTTTGTCCATATGGCCCAAATGGCCCGGCCAAAGTCGCCCGGGAACCAGGCATGAGCCGGCGGGACGTTTTTTGGCTGCTCCTGCCAACGGTACTCATGCTTGGGGCAGGTGTGGCGGTGGCAGTGGCAGTCGGGTGGGATCATCTGCTTGCCGCAGGGGTGGCGGTAGCCTTGACCTTCCCGGTCGGGCTGTTCGCCTTTTGGTTTGCCGGCTGGCTGATCGCCCGGCATCCATTCGGCGGGTTGCTCGGCATGGCAGTCGGGTTGGCGGTGCGATCGGCGGCAGCGATCGGCGGTGGATTGGCCGTCTTCCTGCTGACGCCGCGGCTGAAAGAACTGGGAATCGGCTTCTGGATCTGGCTTCTGGTCGCGTACCTTTCCGGATTGATCGTCGATACCGGCCTGTTGGCTGGGAGGGCGGTCGTTTCCCCGGCGGGTCGTGAAAAGGGGAAGGGGTGACCGCGATGCTGTTCGCGAGTGCCGGCCCGTCCGACGGCGGGAAGAAAGAACTCCGCCCGTTCGAACACGTCCAGGACGCCTTCGATCTGCACACCTTCGAGGGTGTTGCAGCGCTGCCGTTGTTCGGCACCAGCAAGTTCATCATCTTCCTCACCCTGGCCGCGCTGATCACCGCTGCGGCGATCCTCTGGGTGGCGAACAAGATCAAATCCGGCGACACCCCGAAAGGGAAGTTGTGGAACCTGATCGAATCGATGATCTTCTTCATCCGCGACAAGGTGGCCCGACCGAGCCTGGGTGAAAAGGACGGCGACAAGTTCCTTCCGTTCCTGTTCACGCTGTTCCTGTTTATCTTCCTGTGCAACCTGTTTGGAATGCTGCCGTTCTTGCCATCGCCCACCGCTCACATCTACGTGACCGCGGCGTTGGCGTTCGTGTCGTTCGTGGTCATCCACTTTAGCGGGGTGAAAGAGAACGGCGTCGGCGGATACCTGAAGACGTTCATCCCGCACATCCATCTGGAAGGCGGGATTGCGATGAAGGCGATGGGAGTCGTGCTCACCGCCGGCATGGCGGTGCTCGAATACCTCACCGCTTTTATCCGGGCGATCGTGCTCGCGGTGCGTCTGTTCGCCAACATGCTCGCCGGGCACACGGCTCTGTTCATCATCCTGTTTTTCATCAAGCTGGTTGCCGACCCCGGCTACCAGATCGAGCTGAGCAAGGGGCAAGACTGGATGTTCTGGGTAGTGTCCCCGTTCAGCGTGCTGCTTGTGGTGGCGCTGAGTTGCCTGGAATTGTTCATCGCCGGGCTTCAAGCGTTCATCTTCACCTTCTTGACCGCAATCTTCATTGGGCTGGCCAAGCACCCGCACCACTAAACCGAAACCTGACCCCGACCCCGGATTCAACCCTCTAACCACACCGGAAGGAACACTGCCATGCGTCAGCTCACCGCCCTCCTGCTCGCCCTGCTGGTTGTCCTCGGCACTGCCGGGTTCAGCTTCGCTGAAGACAAGCCGGCCGGAGCCGCCCCGGCTGCTGGGGCCGCCGCGGCTGCTCCGGCCGTCCAGAAGAAAGTCGATAACACCGTCGCAGCGATCGGCATGGGCCTGAGCGTCCTCGGCGTTGGTATCGGCCTCGGGCTGATTGGCTACGCCGCCCTGAGCGGGATCGCCCGTCAGCCGGAACAGGCCGGGGCCATTCAGGGCGCCATGTTCATCATCGCCGGTCTGGTCGAAGGGGCGGGCATCATCAGCCTCGTGCTGTGCCTCGTCACCATCCTGGTGTGACCCCCCGCCGGCAAACCGTGCCCCGTGAGGGGCCGGTTCGCCACTCGAACTGGCGGCTCGCCCCGCACCCCACCCCGGAGACCCCCATGCGGCTGTTGACCACCCCCGCCCGCCGGGCGGTCCCGTTCGTGCTCACACCCCTCGCCGTCCTGCTGTGCGATGGGGTGGCCTTCGCCGTCGGCGATACCAAGGATGCCGGCGGGCTGAGTTTCCTCAACCTCGAGCGCTACGATCTGGGGATTTTCACCCTGATCGTGTTCGCATCACTGTGCGTCATCCTGTACTTCTTCGCCTGGCCGAAGATTAGCGCCGGGCTGGCCAAGCGCGAGGCCGACTTCGCCGCCGCCAAAGACGAAGCAGTGAAGGCCAAGCACGAAGCCGAACAGATGCGGGAAGCACTCAAGAGTGAGTTCGCCGCCGCCCAGGAAAAAATCCGTGCGATGATGGACGAAGCCCGCCGCGACGCCGACGCCCTGAAAGCGACCGAGAAAGCGGTAGGCATGAAGGAAGCCCAGGCCGAACGCGACCGGGCCAAGCGTGAGATCGACACGGCCAAAGAGCAGGCGTTGCAAGAAATCCAGCACACCGCCGTGCAACTGGCAGCCCTCATGAGCAGTAAGGCGGTCGGCCGCGGGATGGCGGAAGAGGATCACCGCCGCCTGGTCGCCGAAAGCCTGAGCGAGTTGAAGAACACCGTGACGCGGGCCTGAGGCGACCGAGAGGCATTCTCCTCCTGATGCATCGCCACCAACACACCACCCCGCTCACGCGGGCCGCTCGCCGGAAGCTGCTATGTCCGACGCCACCCACGAAACCGTCCTCGAAGCAACCGGCGCTCGCGCCCGGCTGGCGCGGGTGTACGCCGAGGCTCTTCTGGCGCTCGCTCAGGCCGAACAGAAGGCCGACGACATCGCCACCGAATTGCACACTGTCGCCATCGACGTCATCGCCAAGAACCCCGCCATAGCTGCCTTTCTCGATAATCCCGCCATCACCGCCAAGGCGAAACTGCCCATTCTCGGGGCGGCTTTCGGCGATGCGTCCGACCTGTTCAAGAAGTTTCTGCACGTGCTGACGCAGAACAACCGTCTGGGCCTGCTCCGCGATGTGTCGGCGGCCTATCAGGCGATCCGCGATCAGCAGGCTGGCCGGGTGCGAGTACTCGTACGGTCGGCCGCCGCCCTGAACGACCAGCAGAAGGCGGAACTGACGACCACCCTGGCAGACAAACTGAACAAACAGCCAGTCCTCACCGTCCGCGTCGAGCCGGAACTGCTCGGCGGGCTGATTGTGCAGGTCGGCGATCGGGTGTACGACTCGTCCGTCCGCACCCGCCTTAACAACCTCCGAAACACCCTAATGGCGAGCAGCAGCCATGGCGCTTAAAGCATCGGCCAGCGAGATCACCAGCGTGCTGATGGAGCGGATTAAGTCCGCCGGTACGCAAACGGACGTCCGCGCCTCCGGCCGGGTGCTGGAGGTGGGCGATGGCATCGCCCGCGTCTACGGCCTGTCGGAAGTCATGGCCGGCGAACTGGTCGACTTCCCCCAGGCCGGCGTGAAGGGGTTGGCGTTCAACCTCGAAGAAAGCTCGGTGTCGATCATCATCCTCGGCGACTATCTACAAGTCCGCGAAGGGATGGAGTGCCGCACCACCGGGCAACTGCTCTCGATCCCGGTCGGCCCGGAGATGATCGGCCGGGTGGTTGATCCGCTCGGCAACCCGGTCGATGGTAAGGGGCCGATTCTGGCCAAGAAAACCCGCCTCGTGGAAAGCCCCGCCCCTGGCGTGGCCGACCGCCAGCCGGTGAAGCAACCGCTCCAGACTGGGATCAAGGCCATCGACGCCATGACCCCGATCGGCCGCGGCCAGCGCGAACTCATCATCGGCGACCGCAAGACGGGGAAAACCCAGATCGCCATCGACACCATCATCAACCAGAAGACGGAAAACGTCATCTGCGTGTACGTGGCGTCCGGGCAGATGGAGTCGAAGGTCGCCGGGGTCGTCGAGAAGTTGAAAGAGAAAGGGGCGATGGACTACACCATCGTCGTCGTTGCCTCGTCGTCCGACTCCGCCCCGCTGCAATACCTCGCCCCGTACGCTGGCACCGCCATCGCTGAGTACTTCATGTACGAAGAGGGGAAAGACACCCTCTGCGTGTACGACGACCTGAGTAAGCAAGCCGCCGCCTACCGCCAATTGTCACTGCTCGTGCGCCGCCCGCCGGGCCGCGAAGCCTACCCCGGCGACGTGTTCTACTGCCACAGCCGCCTCCTCGAACGTTCCGCCAAACTCGCCGACAAGTGGGTGATCGTTCCCGACGAGGCCGACGAGAAGAAGGTGACCGCCGACTGGGGCGTCAACTCGGCCAAAAACCCCACTCAGAAGCGGGCGACCGGCGAGCCGGGCATGGTGTACGTCGGGCCGGGCGGGTTCGGCGGAAAGGAACAGGCCGAGCACGACCACAAGAGTTTCCCCGGTACCAAGATCGTGAAAGTCCCGGGGTCGGGTGGTTCGCTCACTGCCCTCCCCATCATCGAAACCCTCGAAGGCGAGGTGTCGGCGTACATCCCCACCAACGTGATTTCGATCACCGACGGCCAGATCTATCTGCAGCCCGACCTGAAGAACGCCGGGGTGCTGCCAGCCGTCGACGTGGGTATCTCGGTGTCCCGCGTGGGCGGCAACGCCCAGATCGGAGCGATGAAGGACAAGCGGGTGGCGGGTGGCTTGAAACTGACCCTCGCCCAGTTCCGCGAACTGGAAGCCTTCGCCCAGCTCGGCACCGACCTCGACAAGGCCACCCAGGGCCAACTCGACCGCGGCTACCGGATGGTCGAGATCCTCAAGCAGGGGCAGTACGAGCCGCTGAACGTGGTCGATCAAATCGCCATCATCTACGCCGGCAACAGCGGCGGGCTGGACGACGTCGACCGCCGCAAGGTGCGGGCGTGGGAGGCCCAGTTCCTGAAGTTCCTGAAGGAGCAGATGCCCGAGGTGCGGGACGCCATCAGCCGCGACAAGAAGTTGACCGACGACGTGACCAAGAAACTCGACGCGGCCATCGCGGCCTTCAAACCGCAGTTCAAGGCGTGAGGCTAAGTTCCAAGTTCCAGGTTCCGAGTTCCAAGTCTCGGCCGGCGTACACCGGTCGAGTTGGCAACAGTGACCCCGGTGCTTGGGTTTGAACTCGGAACCTGGAACTCGGAACCTGGAACTTCGTTATGGCTAACCTGCGTTCATTGGTGAAGCGCCGCAAGGCCATCCGGAACATCCGGAAGATCACCAAGACCATGGAACTCATCGCCACCGCACGCTTCAAGAAGGCGCTCGACCGGGCGATGGAGGCCGACGCCTACACCAAAAAGATCGCCGAACTCGCCTCGGACCTGACCAAGTCCGCCGGCGAGGTGAGCCACCCGCTGTTGCAAGTCCGGGCCGAGGTGAAGAAGACGCTGGTGCTGGTGCTCACCGCCAACCGCGGGCTGTGCGGCGGGTACAACGGCGGGGTGCTGCGGGCATCGATGACCAAGATCCGTGAGCTGCGGGCGGCCAACGCCGCGTTCGATCTGGAGGTGTCCGGCAAGCGGGGGATGCAGTTCTACAAGTTCCAGCAGATCCCCACCACCGCCTTCTACACCCACTTCGAGGAGAAGCCGCAGTTCGACGAGGTGGACAAGGTCGCCCAGAAGTTCATCGACCTGTACACCAGCGGGCAGGTGGATCAGGTGATCGTCGTCTACCAGAAGTTCTACGGCGTGGCGAAGCAGGCCCCGGTGGTGGAGACGCTCCTCCCGCTGAGCAGCGTGAGCGTCGAGACGACGAGCAAGAAGTCCGACGCGGCGAGCGCCGCCCCGAAGGCCGACTATGACTTCTTCCCGGACGCCGCCGGCATCCTCGGCGAACTGGTGCCGGTGGCCTTCAAGGTGCGGCTGTTCAAGTGCTTCCTCGACGCCGCCGTCGGCGAGCAGATCGCCCGCCGCGTGGCCATGAAAGCGGCCACCGAGAACGCCGGCGACCTGATCAAGGAAGTGAGCCGGCTGTACAACCGCACCCGCCAGGCGAACATCACGAAGGAGATCAGCGAACTGATCGCGGGCAGCGAGGCGCTGAAGTAACCCCTCACTCTTCGCCGCGAGCATCGCGAGCGCCGACCGCGTCGGCGCTCGCGATGCTCGCGGCGAAGACACGAATCAAACACACCGCACAGCAACCGACGTGAGGCCCGAAATGGTCGCCACCGCGAAGAAGACCGGCAAGATCGTGCAGATCATCGGCTCGACGTTCGACGTCGAGTTCGAGGAAGGGCAGCAGCCCGAGATCTACAACGCCCTCAAGATCGAAGCCACCACCGCCGGCGGGGTGAAGATCAACCTCACCGGTGAAGTGCAGCAGCACCTCGGCGGTAGCCGGGTGCGGTGCGTCGCCCTCGGCACCACCGACGGCCTCGTCCGCGGCATGGACGTGACCGACACCGGCGCTCCGCTCAGCGTGCCGGTAGGGTTGGAAACCCTCGGCCGTGTGTTCAACCTGCTGGGCGATCCGATCGACGGCCGCGGCGCGGTCGGGGCGAAGGAAACCCGCAGCATCCACCGCGAGCCGCCGAAGTTCGACCAACTCTCGCCGAAGTCCGAAGTGCTCGTGACGGGCATCAAGGTGGTCGACCTGCTCATGCCGCTGCCGCGGGGCGGGAAGGCAGGTCTGTTCGGCGGGGCCGGGCTGGGCAAGACGGTCATTCTGCAAGAACTCATCACCCGGATCGCGAAGGAGTACAAGGGGTACTCGGTGTTCGCCGGGGTGGGCGAACGGACCCGCGAGGGGAACGACCTCTGGCTTGAAATGCAGGAGACGAAGACCGGGGCCGACAAGGACGCGAAGAGCGTCATCGACAGCACGGCGATGGTGTTCGGGCAGATGAACGAGCCGCCGGGCGCCCGGATGCGGGTGGCCCTCTCGGCCCTCACCATGGCCGAGTGGTTCCGCGACAGCACCGGGACGGAAACGCTCTTCTTCGTGGATAACGTGTTCCGCTTCTCTCAGGCCGGCTCGGAAGTGTCGGCCCTACTCGGGCGGATGCCGAGCGCCGTGGGTTACCAGCCGACGCTGGCCACCGAGATGGGTGAACTGCAGGAACGCATCACCAGCACCAGCAAAGGGGCCATCACCTCCGTGCAGGCGGTGTACGTGCCGGCCGACGACCCGACCGACCCGGCCCCGGCCAACACGTTCCAGCACCTCGACGCCTTCATCTACCTGGAACGCTCGATCTCCGAAAAGGGGATCTACCCGGCCATCGACCCGCTGGCGTCGAACAGCCGTCTGCTCGACCCGCAATTCGTCGGCGAGCGGCACTTCGCCGTGGCCGACCGGGTGAAGCGGATCCTCCAGCGGTACCGCGAACTGCAGGACATCATCGCCATCCTCGGGGTGGACGAACTGAGCGAGGAAGACAAGCAGGTGGTGGCCCGCGCCCGCCGTATCGAACGCTTCCTGTCGCAGCCGTTCTTCGTGGCCGAGCCGTTCACCGGCAAGAGCGGCGAGTTCACCAAGCTGGAAGACACCATCCGCAGCTTCGAGGAACTGTGCGATGGCAAGCACGACGCCCTGCCGGAAGGGGCGTTCATGTACGTCGGGCCGATCGACCAGGCGGTCGAAGCGGCGAAGAAGATGGCGAAGTAACTGAGCGGGTATGGGGCCGAGGGCGGGTATGGGGTTGAGGGTATCGTCGAGGCACGAAGTGCATCCGGTTCAACCCGACCCCACGACTACGCAATTCAGCGTGATACCCGACACCCCATACCCCCTACCCGGCGAAGTCATACCCCACCCCCCTACCCGGCGATCACGATGGCCGACACCACCACGAAATCCCTCCGCGTCGTCGTCGTCACCCCCGAGCGGGCGGTGCTGGATGAGCCTGCCGACGGGGTGGTGCTGCCAATGTTCGATGGCGAGCGCGGGGTGCTGGCCGGGCATGCCCCATTCGTTGGGCAACTCGGGCCGGGCGAACTCCGCATCAAGGCGGGGGGGGCCACCAAACGCTTCTTCATCGATGGTGGCTTCGCCCAGGTGACCGGCAGCGTGGTGAACGTGCTGACCGCCAAGGCCATCGGTTCGGACAAACTCACCACCGAGAGCGTGACCTCCGCCCGCACCGCCGCCGAGGCCCTGCCGGTGACGAACGCCGTGCAGCGCGAAAACCGCGAGAAGGCCATCGCCCGAGCGCAAGGCATGGCGAAGGTGGCCGCGAAGAACGCTGCCAACTGACGCGAGCCGCACAAACGAATTCCGTGGGCCGGGGATGAACCCGGCCCACGCTTTTTTGTGTTGCACCATTCGCGGAACAGTTCGAGGTGTGAGCCGTCCGGTGTTTGGTCGATCGGCACTGTTGGTCGGTGCATTTCCCATTTTTTGACCACGCGGCACGCGATTGCAAGTCGCCTTGGAACGCCGGCAGGGTATACTGCTTGCTTGGACTTCGGACATTGCCCACCGACCGTCCCGCGCTGCCATCCGAGCGCATCCCCCTCCGGTCTCGAAACCATGACTCCCACCGCCCCCGCCGTCGCGCTGCCGTCCCCGCCGCGCCGCGTGACG
>JALOQR010000221.1 GCA_025459365.1 Fimbriiglobus sp. | reverse complement strand
AACGGCACCGCCTCCGGCGAAAGTTCCCACCGCACGGCCACCGCCTTCAGACTGGCAATGGCCCCGTAGAAGTGGTCGGCGGGCCGTTCGACGGCGGGGATGTCGTCAGCAGTCAGCGGAGGCTGGGCGACGGTGAGCAGCAAAGCCACAGTGGCGAAGTGGGGCGACATCACCAGTCCTTGACGTTCGGGCGTTCCGGCGGGGCGGTGAGGGCGGCGGTGTCGCGGCGTTCCTTCGCCACCCGCCCGGCCAAATCTTCGAGCAACTGCCGCAGTTGCTGTGGGCTGAGTTCGGGCAGTTTGTCCTCGCGGCCGAGTACCGGGGCGTTGCCCTTGCCGGCCGTCCGTTCGTCGGTCGCTCGCGGATTCCCGGCGTTTCCCCCGCCACGAACAACCTCTGGATTGCCGCCGGCCTGTTGGCCACGCTCGCCGGTCAGTTGATCCTGCTGGTCGAAGGGATCGAGCGATTGCGGTGTGGGTCGCTCGACTCGGGGTTCCGGGGGGCTGTCGGGCGGCGGATCATTCGGCAGCGGTTTCTTCTGCTCCCTTGCCCGCGCCTGGGCCCAGAGCAGTTTGGCCAGTTCGAGGTTGTGCCGGGCGTCGGCGACCAGCCCGGTGTCTTCGGGGTCGAGCGCGAGGCAGCGGTCGAAACTATCGACGGCCGCTCGCAGTTTCGGTAGCCCGCCGAGCTTGAGCAAACAGACCCCGCGGTTGTACAGGGCGGCGGCCCGGCGGGCGGGCGGAGCGTCGGCGTCGTCGAGGGATCGGGTGAAGTGCTTCTCGGCGGCGTCGAACCGTTCGCGGTGGAATAAGGCGTTGGCCTTGTTGAACGCCACCCGGCCGGGGTCGGCCGAACGCTCTTCGGCGGCGGCGTACCACTCCTCGGCCTTCTCGAACTCGCCCCTCGCCATTGCCGCGTTTCCGGCCCGGAGGAGGTCATCGGCTTCCATCTCTGCCCGTGGCGCCGCCGCGACGACGATCGCGAGCAGTGGGAGGAACATCAGACGGTGGCAGCGGAGCATGACAACCCCCCTCGGGCCGTTCACTATATCCGACGGGTGAAGGCGGCGATACCAACCGGCCGCTCGCCCCCGCTATACTGCCCCTTTGCTCCGAAACGAGTTTCGCCATGCACCCCCACAAGCCGCACTACGACCGCCACGCTGGTACCGCCGAAAACAAGCACTTCCTGAAGCGGATCAGCCGCCAGCGGATCGACCCGCCGGCCGTGCCCGGTGGCATCTCCGCCGCCGACCTGATCGACTCGGCCTTCCTCAGCTACAACGGCGGGCGGCTCCGCGAAGGGTGCCAGCTTTACGCCCAACGAATGCTTGCCCCGGATTGCACGGTGGGCCTGGCGCTCAGCGGGGCGCTCACTCCCGCCGGTCTCGGCATGAGCTGCCTCGTGCCGCTCGTGGAAGCCGGGTTCATCGACTGGATCATCTCCACCGGCGCAAACCTGTACCACGACACCCACTACGCCCTCGGCATGGACCTCTACCAGGCCGGGCCGAGCTTGCCCGACCTGGAGTTGCGCGAGAACCAGGTCATCCGCATCTACGACATCGTCTTCGACTACGAGAACCTGCTCGGCACCGACAAGTTTTACCGTACCCTACTGCGGGCCGATGTCTTTCAGCAGACCTTCAGCACCGCCGAGTTTCACTACCTCGTCGGCAAGTACTTGAACGAACGCGAGCAACAAACCGGGTTGAAGGGGAAGAGCCTGCTCGCCGCGGCGTATCGGGCCGGTGTGCCGATCTACACCAGCAGCCCCGGCGACAGCAGCATCGGCATGAACATCGCCGCTCTGCAACTCGAAGGGTACAAGCTGAACATCGACCCGTTCCGCGACGTGAACCAAACTGCCGGCATCGTGTGGGACGCGAAGGCGACCGGCGGCACAAGCGGGGTGTTCATCCTCGGTGGTGGCAGCCCGAAGAACTTCATGCTGCAAACCGAACCGCAGATCCAGGAAGTGCTCGGGCTGGCCGAGAGCGGCCACGACTACTTCTTGCAGTTCACCGACGCCCGCCCGGACACCGGCGGCCTGAGCGGGGCCACCCCAAGCGAAGCGATGACGTGGGGCAAGGTCGATCCGGACAAACTGCCCGGCACCGTGACCTGCTACGTCGATAGCACGCTCGCCCTGCCAATGATCACCGCCTACGCCCTCACCCGCGTGCAGCCCCGCCCCCACAAGCGATACATCGACAAGCTCCCCGAACTGACGAAGAAGCTGAACGAGCGGTACGCCGAGGTGCGAAAGGAACGCGGGGAGTAGCCATGCTCGTCCTTGAGAGTGGCTTTCGGCGGGTGCGGACGGTGGCCCTGGGGCCGGGCGGGGCCGTCGCCGCTCAGAAGGGGAGCCTTCCGTTCCCCGGCAGTTTCTACGGCCTCTCCCAGTCCGAACAACGGCGCGTTCTCGACGACGCCGTGTGGGAAGCGAAACTCTGGCCAGCCCTCGATGCGGAACCGAGCCACGACACCGACGGCACCGGCTCCCCGTTCGGAATGGCGATCGATTTCAAAACCGGTCAGATCCTACACGGCAACGCCTCCGGGACTTTTCACTGGCCCGGTGGAGAACTCGCTCTCGACAGTGGCCCACTTCGATGCTTCGAGATCACGCCGGATGGGACGCGGATCGTGTGCGGCACGGAGCGCTACGTCCGTGGCGGCCGGGGCGATCCGGAACAGTTGCCGTCGCGGTTGATCGCGCTGGTTCGCCGGAAGCATGGCTGGGCGGCGGAGGTCACACACGACGGCGATGGCTACCAGTACGAACATCTCGCCTTCTTCCCCGACGGGCAACGGTTGGCCGCTTTGGAGTGGTCGCGGCGGGCGCGAGGGAACAGCGACATTCAGGGCACCACCCCAACGCTCTCCGTTCACGATGCCGCCACCTTACGCCCGTTGGCCGTCCAGCGGTTCACCGCCCCCGCCGACGGGCTGGCTGTGTGCGGTGAGCGAGTCGTCGTCCTCGCTCGCCCGGCGCTGCTGAAGATCTGGGAATGCCCCGACCTCGCTGGCCCGCCGATCGAAGTGTCGGTCGCTGAACCTGTCACGGCGTTGGCTGCCGACCCCCTCGGGCGGTTCGTGCTCACCGCGTCCGGCGCTGTGGTCCGCGTGTGGGACGCGAACACCTGGGCGGTCACCCGCTCGTTCGACTGGCAGGCCGGCGAGGTCACCTGTCTGACCGTCGCCCTGGAGGGATTGACCGCCGCGGCCGGCACGTCCACCGGGAAGGTCGTCGTCTGGGATGTGGACTGACTGCCCCGCAGGCGGGGCGCCGGTGCTAGAATGGCTCTGTTCCGTTGCCGGAAGACGCCATGAAATGCCAGCGCTGCCCGAAACAGGCCACGTTGCACATCACCGAGGTCCTCCCACTCGACAAGTTCGAGGAGTACCATCTATGCGAGGAGTGTGCGAAGAAATACCTGTACCCCATGACGGCAGCCAAGAAGTCGAGCGGGGTGCACGCCGACGACCCGGGCGGAAAGGTGTGTGAGGTGTGCGGGCTGAAGTTCGTGGAGTTCCGCAACACCGGCCGGTTGGGTTGCCCACACGACTACGATTCGTTTCGGGCCGAACTGGTGCCACTCCTGGAGAGCATCCACGGCGAGCCGAAACATCAGGGCAAGACGCCCCGCCGGTTGCCGCGGGCCAAGGCAGGCCAGCGCGAGCTGGCACAACTTCGGCGGAGCCTGCAGGAAGCAATCTCGGACGAAAAGTACGAGGAAGCTGCTCGCCTCCGAGACCGTATCCGGCAACTGGAAGAGGGGTGAGCCAGCAACCTGACCTTGCCCTTGGCCCCAACCCCCGCCACCATGTTCTGCGGTTTTGCCACCCCGAGCCGGCCCCATGAACCCGTGCTTCTACTGCGGCCAGCCGGCCACCATTCACTACACCAGCCTGATTGGCAAGAAGAAGGTGGAGCAGCACCTGTGCGAAGGGTGCGCCCGCAAGCAGGGTGTGCTCGCCGACGGCCCGGCGGCTTCCGCCCCGATGAACCTGCAAGCCCTGGTGCAGTTGGTACTCGGCCAGAACGCCACCCCCGACACCGCCGCGCTGAAGTGCCCGAACTGTGGTCTGAAGTACAGCCAATTCCGAGCCGAAGGGCGCTTCGGCTGCCCCCACGACTATGATGCTTTCGGGGAGGTTCTCCGCCCTCTGCTCGACCGCATCCACCGCGACACCGCCCACCGGGGAAAGGTGCCGAGGGCTTTGGCTGGTCGCGGGGAGGTAGCCGACCTCCGCCGCCAACTGGCCGAGGCGGTCGATTCCGAGCGGTATGAAGACGCCGCTCGACTCCGCGACTTGATCCGACAGAAGGAAGGGTCCGATGGACCTGGATAGTTTGCTGCCGAACCTGGGTGAGTGGCTCCGTGGCACCGGCCCGGATGTGGATGTGGTCGTGTCCACCCGCATCCGCCTGGCCCGCAACCTGGCCGATGTGCCCTTCACCACACGCGCCTCCGATGCCCAAAAGGGTGAAATCGAGGCCCGCGTGCGAGAGGCGGTCGGGAAGTCGGCCCTGGAACCCCGGCTCGATTACCTGAGCGTGGCCGAACTGTCTCCGCTCGATCGCCTCTTTTTGGTCGAACGCCAACTTATCAGCCGCGAACTCGCGAGCACACTCGATGGCCCCCGCGGGGTGGCGTTCGACACGAACGAGTCGGTCAGCGTGATGGTGAACGAGGAAGACCACCTGCGAATCCAGGTGATGCGGAGCGGTCTGGCCCTGGACGACGCCTGGGACCGCATCGACAAGGTGGATGATGCCCTCGAAGCCCGCCTGAGCTACGCCTTCCACGACCAGTTCGGCTACCTGACAGCGTGCCCGACGAATGTCGGCACCGGCCTGCGGGCGAGCGTCATGCTCCACCTGCCGGCGCTCGGGATCACCAAGCAGATCGAGAAGGTGTTCAAGGCCCTCCAGAAGATCAACCTGGTGGTGCGAGGGCTGTACGGCGAGGGGAGCCGGGCGAGCGGCGACCTGTACCAAATCTCGAATCAGGTGACGCTCGGCAAGAGCGAGCCGCGGTTGCTGACCGAGATCAAGGAAGTGATCGGCATGATCCTCCAGTACGAGCGGCAGGCCCGGCAGGTGCTTCTCAAGGAACGCCGGCAAGCAGAGCAGGACCGCGTGGCCCGGGCCATCGGCACCCTCGGCAGTGCCACCATGATTACGTCTGAAGAGACGATGGAACTGCTCTCGTCGGTGCGGCTCGGGATTCACCTCAACCTGCTCGACGACCTGCCGCACACCACCGTGAACCGGCTGTTCATCCAAAGCCAGGCGGCCCACCTCCAGAAACTCACCGGCCAGCAACTCGATGGTGAGGAGCGGAACGCCGCTCGCGCCCGCTACCTGCGGAACTGCCTGCGAGATTTGGGCGGGAAGTAAGCCGGGTGCCGGGGGGGGGCACTGCCACCGACTCCCCGGAGTGTCAATCGGCGATTTTCCGGAACTCTTTGGATGGCCAGCATTTGTGACGGGCGATCGGCAGGGGGGGTATGTGTGTGGCAGCGTGGCAGTGTGGCAGACAGGGGGGCCAAGAACGAAATGAACACCTCGGTGGTTGGCCCCCATTGACCCCCACCCCCACTCCCACTACGATTCGCTTTTCCCTTTTTCCGTCCCCGAACCGCAGGCTCGTTCGCGGATGACCGCTCCCGTGACCCCGTCGCAGGCGGTGCTGAACGCCGCCCGTGTCGCCCGCTCGATCACCTCGCCGGTGGTGGTGAAACTCGGCGGCAGCGCGATGGAGGAACCGACCGCCACCCGCGGCACGCTCGAATGCGTTGCAGCGATGCACAAGCTCGGGCTGAAACTGGTACTCGTCCACGGCGGGGGCAAGCCGATCGACCGTGCGATGGCCGCCGCCGGCATCGAACCGCGAAAAGTGCAGGGCCGCCGGTACACCGACGACGCCACACTGGAAATCGTGGTGCGGGTGCTGTGCGAGATCAACGCCGGCCTCGTGCAGAACGTTCGCCAACTCGGCGTTCCAGCTGAGGGTTTTCACACCCTGTACTCCTTCCCGATCGGCGGCGAAGTCCTCACCCTCGACGGGGTTGATCTGGGGTCCGTTGGGCGACCCACGACTGTGGACGCCTCCGCATTGACGGGGATGCTGCTCCCCGTGGTGCCGTCGTTGTGTCGGGCAGTCGGGGGTGGGTGGCTGAATGTGAACGCCGACACCGCCGCCGCCGCCATCGCGGGTGCGTTCCCGTCCGAACATTGCCTCTTCCTCACCGACACCGCCGGCGTGCTTCGGGACCACCGCGACCCAACGACGCTGTTCCCGAAGCTCACCGAAACCGAGTGCCGCGAGCTGATTGCCTCCGGGGTGATCGCCGGCGGGATGATCCCGAAGGTGGAAGCCTGTTTCGATGCCCTGAAAGCCGGAGCGAAACAGGCAGTGATCCTCGACGGCCGACGCCCCCATGCCTTGCTGGATTGGCTGCTCGGTGAACCCGGCGGCACCACCATTGTCCCTGGTTGACACTACCCCTTCGCGCTCCCTTCGGGTCGCGGTTAACCTCTCATCCCACCATGACCACCGACACCCTCTCCTCGGCCGACGTCATCGCCCTGGCGAAGAAACACCTGATCGGCAACTACACTCGCTACCCTGTGTGCCTGGTGCGGGGTGAAGGATCGTGGGTGTGGGACGCGGAGGGAAACCGCTACCTCGACTTCTTTCCCGGCTGGGGCTGCGGCATCCTCGGCCACTGCCCGCCGCGGGTGGTGCAGGCGGTGCAGGAGCAGGTCGCCACGCTTATCCACGTCCCAAACACCTGGTACACCGAGCCACAGGCCCGTCTGGCGAAGGAATTGAGCGACCGCACCGGGTGGGGCGGGGTGTGCTTCTTCTGCAACAGTGGGGCGGAGGCCAACGAAGCGGCCATCAAGCTCGCCCGCCTGCACGGGAAGCCGAAGGGCAAGTACAAGGTCGTCACCTTCACCAATAGCTTCCACGGCCGCACCTACGGGGCACTCTCCGCCACCGCCCAACCGAAGTACCACGCCGGCATGGAGCCGATGCTGCCGGGTTTCGTATACGCTCCGCACGGCGACCTCGACGCGGTGAGCAAACTCATCGACGCGGAAACCGCCGCGATCCTGCTCGAACCGATCCAGGGGGAAGGGGGGATCAACCTGCCACCGCCGGGCTTCCTCGAAGGGCTGCGAGAGTTGTGCGACAAGAACGGCATGCTGCTCATGTTCGACGAGGTGCAGACGGGCATGGGCCGCACCGGCAAGTGGTACGCCCACCAGCACTGGAACGTCGTGCCCGACGTGGTGTCGCTGGCGAAGGCAGTGGCCGGCGGGGTGGCGCTCGGCGGGGTGATCGCCAAACCGGAGGTCGGGGCGTTGCTCAAGCCCGGAACCCACGCGGCGACGTTCGGAGGCAACCCGATCGCGTGTAGCGCGGCGCTGGCGGTGATCGAGATGTTCGACGCCGATGGCCTGCTCGACCGGGCCGTTCAAGTCGGCGAGCGGTTTCGTGGGCACTTCCTGAAGTTGAAGGAGAAATGCCCGCTCATCACCGATGTGCGGGTGAAGGGCACCATGATCGGCGTGCAACTCGCCACCGAGGGCGCCCCGGTTGTGCAGAAGTGCCTCGAACGCGGCCTTCTCATCAACTGCACTCACCAGAAGGTG
>JALOQR010000220.1 GCA_025459365.1 Fimbriiglobus sp. | reverse complement strand
GATCGCCTTCTTGGTGATCTCGTTGAAGCGAATGCGGAAGGTGCGGGCCGGGTCGAGGTGCAACTGATCCGCGATGTGCCAGGCGATGCTCTCCCCCTCACGGTCCGGGTCGTTGGCGTTCTTCGCCTTGCTCCCGGCATCGACGAGATACCGCATCTTCCAGCCTTTGCCGATCTGAATGCCCGACACTTCCTCTTTCACCGTTTTGTCTTTGCCCGTCGCCAGATCGCGCACGTGCCCATAACTGGGCAGCACCTTGAACCCACGGCCGAGGTACTTGGTGATCGCCTTCACCTTGCCGGCCGATTCGATGATGACGAGATCGTACCCACCGCGGGACGGGGCCGGTGCGTCGGTGGCTTCCGCGGCCGTACGTTTGGGCGTGGCCTTGCTCACGGCCGTGCTGGTCGCCTTCTTGGTGGCCGGTTTCTTGGGAGTCGCGGGGCTGTCGGCAGCAGGCTTCTTTCGGGCTGGCACTCGTCGGACCTCAAGCGTGTCGGTGGCGGGCAATCATACGGGGTGGGCAAGGGGGCTTGTGGAAGTCGCGGCCGAACAACCCACGGAACGGGGCGTGAGACCCGTCGCCCGACCACGTTCGGGAGCGGCGGTTCTGTTCGGCCTTGCCGTCCTACAGACTTGCTCGACCGACGCCGACCAAGCGGCGTTGTTACCACCGGGCGAATCCGTACAATCCTTCATTCCGGCTGGTCGAGCGACCCAGACACGATTAGTACGGTTCGCGTCGAACTGTCAAGCCCCGCGCCCCGCACGGACGACGGCTCCGCGGCCGGAACGTGAGATCTGATCATGGCTTACAACCCGTTCGATTTCTTCCGCCGCAACCAGAAACTGTTCTTCGCCGGCCTGACCGTCCTGGTGATGGTCATGTTCGTGCTTTCCTTCGGGCAGGGGGATTTCTTCTCCCTGTTCCCGCAGTGGCTGTCCAAGTGGCAGTCGAGCGGGGAGGTGATGGCCACCATCGGCGGGTCGAAGGTGAAGGAGTCGCACCTGCGGGAGGTGAACGCCGAGCGGAACCTGGCCAACGGGTACATGAACCAACTCGCCGGCCAGTCGCTGGCGTCGGCGTTTAAGGCCGCCCAGGTCGAACTGGCCGGTGCCTCGCCAGACCTCAAACAGCGGCTCGAACAATCGGTGAATACCGCCGCGTCGGTTCTCGGGCGGATGATGACGGCCGAGGAGCAAGTCGCCATTCGCCTGTTCCTGGCCGGCGAGGCGGACGGGCTGGCGAAACTGGCCGAGAACACTCCGAAATCGGACGACAAGAAACGGGTGAACGCCGTGCGGACGTTCGTGGTCGCCGCTCTGGGCGAGGTCGCCCGTCGGACGGTCGGCGACCGTGGCGAGGGCGGCGTCTACTTCGCCAATCAGCCGAACAGCACCGACCGCGATCGGCTCGAATTCCTGTTGTGGAAGAAGAAGGCCGACAAGCTCGGCATCCGGTACACGAACGAAGATGTGGCGGCTCTGGTCGCCCAGGACTTCCCCACCGCATTCACCGCCGATGAAGTGAAGCGGCTGGCCAATGATACCGCCGCCAAGGCCGGAAAGAAGACAAGCGAACTGTGGGAGACACTGGCCGACGAGTTCCGCGTGCGGGCCGCCCAAACGGCCGTGCTCGGCGTCAGCGAAGTCCGCATGCAGGGGCGAGTGCCGGCCGGGACACCAGAGGAGCGATACCAGCATTTCGTGAAGGAAACGACGGCCACCAAGTACACGTTCTTCGCCATCCCGGTGGAGGCGTACCTGACGCAAGTGACGGGCGAGCCGACCGAAGCTGAACTGACTGAAATCTTCAACAAGCGGGGGAACACCGACCCCGACCCGGCCAGCCCCAACCCCGGTATCCGCGAACCTCGGAAGGTGGGGGTGCAATGGGTGGAGATGAGCGGGGAAGAGCCGTTCTACCAGGCCCTCGCCGCCAAGCGGGTGAAGGAAATCCCCGCCTACCTCGGGCTGGCGGGGGGCAGTGCCGCCGCCGCTCCGGCCCTCACCACCGTGGGGTACGATCAGTACCTCGCCGATCAGGCCAAGGTAATCACCTACCGCCAGACGCAAGCCGCGAACCCTGGTCGGCCGTCCGTCGGGAACATCCCTCTCACCGCTCTCGGCAGCGGGTTGATGGCCGATCCGAACGGCTCGCCCTACCCACAGTTTGTGTCCACCGTGAAGAACCCGGCCGACCAGCAGGACGGGTTGCTCGACGCAGAATTTGTGCGGCCAGAGATCATTGCCGCCTTCACGGGCCTGACCACCACCGGGTTCGCCACCGCCGCCCCGACCCTCGCCCCGATGGCGGCCGTAGCTGAGGCCGCTTTCCGCCAGTCGCGTGAGCGGCGGGTGGTGGCTGGCATCCAGGCCTTCCATTTCCCCACACTCCCCGGCCTGAGCGAACTGGCGACCGCCGCCGGTGGGGCGTCGGCCATGATCGCCGGCACCCCGGCCCCGCTCCCCGAGAAGGCCGTTCAGTCGGCCATCGATCGCCGGACGGCCGACCAACTGCGGACGGTGCTGGCCACCGAAGACGTGACCGCCTTCCAGAAGGAACTGGCCCGCATCGTCGCCCAGAAGCCCGAGATCCCGAAGGGGACCGACCGCAACGCCCAGGATAAGCTGGAGCGCGAGAACCGGGCGAAGGTGGCCAAAGAGGCGGCCGACTACGCCACCAAGTGGATCGCCGAACGGGGGTTGAAAAGCGGTGGGACGACCGAACCGCGGAGCGTTCACCAATTGGCCGACGACCCCGGCCTGGCCCCGCTACTGCTGAAGGATGTGGTCGTCACCGACTTCACCGGTCGGCCCAAGAATCCCCGCGCCCGCACCGCCTTCGGCACCGCGTTCGTAAACGAGCAGGAGATCCAGTTCGGCGGCACCCCGGATCGCCCGCAGTTCATCCCGCGGATGCGGCCGGTGAACGGTGTCTATCAGGTGCGGGAGTACAGCCCCTCCACCTTCCGCCGTAGCGAACGCGACGAGTACGCCCCGTTCGCCCCCGGTGGTTTCTTCGGCGGCGGGTTGCGAGTGAATCCCGGTAGCCCGCTCACGATGGTGTGGCGGACGGTCGAGGTCGATCCGGCCCGCCCGCTCTCGCTCACCAGCGACAAGGGAGCGGCCCGCGAGAAGTGCAAGGCGATTTGGCGGATGACCAAGGCCCGCGAACTGGCCCGCAAGGCCGCCGACGAGGCGGCCAAGGAACTGAACAAGCCGGGCGTCAGCGAGGTGGAACTCGGGCGGCTGGCGGCCGACGTGCTGGCCAAGTTGCAGAAGCCGTTCCTCGGCACCCCCGCCGCTGCCGGCTTCCGCCTGTTCGAGCAGGCCCCGCAGTTCACCTACGCCAAACTGCTCCTCGGGCCGTCCCTCGCCCCGGATGCCCCACCCGAACTGGTGCCGTTCAACCCCACCCACCCGGCCGTGGTGTACGACACCGAGAAACTGCCGGCCGAGTTGATCGCCCACAAGGACGATCCGGTGGGTACCACTTTCGTCGTCGCCGACCAACCGCAGACGACTCTGTTCCTGACGGTGGTGGCCGCTCGCGAGACGCGGGACGACGCCGGCGGCGAACGGATGTTCGCCTCCTATGTGATGAACCCCGAGCCGCAAGACCGCATGGGGGCGGGCGGGCTGAGCGCCGCCGCCCTCACTCCGCGGTTCGCCGCCGCCGCCCTGGAGGCCGACCGCAAGCTGGTAGTCGAAATGCTCAAGGCCGAATTCGGGTACAAGGGGGAGAACCCGAACCTCGACAGCAAGAAGGAGTGATCGGCACGAGCAACGAAATGTGGTGCGTCAGCACCCAACATGCCACGAATTCCGCAGTCGTGCTGCGGGACTGCTCGAACCCTCACCTGAACCTATTGCGCAACAGCAGGTTCAGGTGAGGGACTTCTTGTTCCCCGATCCAGTCACGCACTTCGTCGTCCTAACTACAATGCAGTATTGAACTTGCGTCGAAAACCCTACGAGGGGGGTATGTGTGTGGCAGGTGGCAGTGTGGCAGAGAGGGGGGGGTGTTCCCGGCGGTACGACACTTTTCCCGATGCCAAGACACCATCGACTACTTCTTCGTCGGACGAGTTTGATAGAGTTGCTTCCACCGTTCCGGCTCACCGGGTAGGGTCACCTCGGGCACACTCAGGTTCTTCTCACGGGCCAGTTTCATCACCTCTCGCGGGTAGTCTGGCCACCGACCTTCTAGCCCCTTCAATCGGTCCTTCTCGGCGGGAGTGAGTCGGTTCGGCAACGCCTCGCCCACGAACCGGTTCACCGCCTCGCTAAACTCGCCCGGCTTGCACGGCCCGAGTGGCTTGCCGGAGGGGTTGACCTTCGCCACCTCCTCGGCGAAGTCGGGCCATTTACCCACCAGCGGCCGGCGTTTGAGCACGTCGTCTTTCGGCAGAATGTACCCAGCGGCGCGGAATTCGGCGGCGGTGGTGAGCACCGGCCGGCCGGTGGGAAAGCGGGGCAGCGTCGGGTACTTATCGGCCAGCCGCAGGAGGAGCGCGGCATAGCTGAACCACCGTTCCCCGCGGCCGACCGCCTCCCGCACCTCGAACAACTCGCCCGCTTCGGCCTGAGTGAGCCGACAGCCGGCCGGCAGACCCTCGGGCTTCTCTCCCTTCTTCGGCCGGGTCGGCGGCCGGGCTGGATCGAGGCCGAAGGCCGCCTGGATGAACTCGTTGACCTGTCGCTCGGCCCCCGGCTGATCGAACGGCCACGGGCGGAAGTCTCGGCCGTGTTCCTTCCCACTCGCCTGCTGCCACAAGCGGTGGGCCAGGTCCCATTCCTGCCGGCGGTCGGCCTCGTCTGCCCGAAACCGGGCGAGCAGTTCTAGCCGCTCCTCCGGGCCGTCGACGTGCTTCAATTGCTCCTGCTGCCGCTGGGCCAGCCCCTCCCGCCACCGCCGCTCGCCCACCTGCTTGACCGCTTCGAGCCGCTGTTCGGGGGCGGCGTCGAGCACCCGCCGGCGGTCAGCATCGGGGAGGCGGGCGAGCCAGACGGCGTAGGCGTCGAGGGTGCGGAGGAGCGGCAGGCGGTCCGGGGTGGCCGGGTCGGCGAGCGTGCGGTGGAGGGCGCGGAGTTGGTCACGGCGCGCCGGGGTGAACCGGCGGAACTGGTCGATCAACTTCTCCCGCTGGTCGGAGGGCAGGGTGTCGCGGTGGGTCGGATCGAAGTCAGTCGGGTCGGCGTCGAACAGGTCGGCCCGGTGCAGTTCGCGGACGAACTCGATGTCGTCCACCCCGGCGTACAGGGGCAGGCTCTCGATGACCGGCAGATCGTCCAGCCCGATGGGGGCCGGCGGTGGGGCGAGCGGCCACGCCCGATAGATGGCGAACGCCAGCACTCCGGCCAGTATGGTCAACGCCACCCACGCCAGGACTTCGAACCACACCCGTCGCCGGATCGGGAGTGCGGCGGATGGCTGGGCGGGGAGTGCACGGGTGAGGGTGCGGCTGGCGAAGGTGGCCGAAGGCTCCGGCCGGGGCAGATAGTCGAGTAGGTCGTAGGCCTTCTTGTACTCGTCGGCGCGGGAGCGGGCGGCGGGGTCGTGGGCCAGCCGGTCCTCCACCTGCTCGGCCGCAGCGTCGTCCAGTTCGCCGTCGAGATAGGCGATCAGGTCGTCGTCATCGGGTTCGGGCGGTGGCGTGGGGTCGGGCATGGGGGGATCCTGGCGAACCCGGCCCGCGAGGGCCTGAGACCGCGGTCGACGCTCACGCACGCGGCCCGCAGGGACCGCGTTCACCGACCTCACTCGTCGTCGTCGTCATCGTCGGCCGGCGGGGCATCGCCGTCCATGTAGATGTACGGCTGGAGGGCCTCCCGTAGCTTGCCGCGGGCGCGGCTGAGCAAACTCTTCACCGCCTTCGCGGTCAGCCCCATCACCTCGGCGATTTCGGCGTACCCCATGTCCTCGAACTTGTTTAGCACCACCGCCACCCGCTGCCGCTCGTTCAGCCCGTCGAGCGCCTTCCGCACCACCTCGGCCAACTCGCTCTGCTGCATTGGGTGGGCGGGCGACGGGCCGCGGTCGGCGGCCGGCGGCGGGCCGGCCTGGGTGGAGTCGCGGGCGTCGAGGGGGATCGCCTGCCGGCGGTGGCGGTCCCGCAGGGCGTTGAGCGCCAGGTTGTTGGCGATGGTGAACAGCCAGGTGCTGAACTTCGCCTTCGGGCTGTATTTGTGCCGGGTGCGGTACACTCGCAGGAACACCTCCTGCGCCAGGTCTTCCGCCTCCTGCGGGTGCCCGACGAGGTGGTTCATCACCCCCACCAGCCGGTGCTGGTACCGCTCGACCAGCTCGGCGAACGCGGCCTCGTCCCCGCTGCGGACGGCCAGCATCAGCCGGATGTCCGGGTCGCGGAGGGCCATCATCGCGCTGGTCTGGCCGGTCATTTCGCCGGGTGTGGGGTATGGGGTATTTGATGTCAGTTGGTCGGGTGCCCGTCCGCGATCGGGGCGGGTGATATCTCCTCGGGGGTGCCCGCCGAGCTTACACCCGACACCCCGGACCCCCGACCCGCTTCGGCAGAACGCCGAAGTTGGCCGCACGCCGCGTCGATGTCCGACCCCTTCCGCTTCCGCACCTTCACGCTGATGCCCGCCTTGCGGACGGCGTCGATGAACCCCCGCAGGTCGTCGTCGGCTGGGCGACGGAAGGGTAGACCGTCGACCTCGTTCCACGGGATCAGGTTAACGTGCGCCTTGCGGCCTCGGAGCAGACCGATGAGTTGGCGGGCGTGCTGCGGTTGGTCGTTCTGCTTGCCCAGCACGACGTACTCGTACGTCACCTGCCGGCCGGTCTTCTCGAAGAAGTAGTCGGCGGCAGCGAGGATGTCCGGGATACCGGTCTTGCTGTTGGTCGGCACGATCTCGGTGCGGAGGGTGTCGTTTGGGGCGTGGAGCGAGATGGCAAGGTGGTACTGTAGGTCCTTGTCGGCCAAGGCCCGGATCTTCGCTGGTAGCCCCACCGTGCTGATGGTGACATGCCGTTGGCCGATGCCCAGACCCTCCTTATCGCCGGCGACCGCGAGGGCGGTGAGCAGGTTCTCCAGGTTGGCGAGCGGCTCACCCATGCCCATGACGACAATGTGCGTCAGACGGGTGGCCCGCTCCGGGTCGGTGGTGTGCGGGTCGGTCAGGTTCCGCAGCCGCACCAGTTGTTCGACGATCTCCGCGGCGGTCAGGTTGCGGGCCACGCCATTCAGCCCGCTCGCACAAAACACGCACCCCATCCCGCACCCCACCTGCGTGCTGATGCAGGCAGTCGCCCGGCCGGCGTCCTGGATGAGCACGCACTCGATGAGCGCGCCGTCGGTGAGTTGGAGGAGCAGTTTGTGCGTGCCGTCGGCCGATTCGAGGTGCTTCGCTACCCGGGTGCCGAACACGCTGAAGCCGGCGGCGAGTTCGTCGCGGAGGGGCTTCGGCAGGTCGGTCATCTGTTCGAAGTTGGTGGCGCGGGCGGTCAGCACCCAGCGGCGGATCTGCTTCGCCCGCATGGGTGGCTGGCTCCGCTCTGCTAACCACGCCTTCAGGTCGGCGGGGGATAATTCGAGCAGCGCGGGGAGCGTGGGCGGGGCGTCGGCGGTCGGGAGAGGGATGGCAGCCATGGCGTTCATTCTGCTCCTCGGCATCGGCCTGCTGAGCGGGTATGCGATGCTCCAGTATCAGGTGTCGGCCCGCCTCTGCCCGGAGTATTTCACCCACTTCCACAACCCGATCCCCGGCGTCACCGACCCGACGCTCATGGGCATCGCCTGGGGGTTCCTCGGGGCGTGGTGGGGCGGGGCGTTGTTCGGTTATTCGGCTGGCATTGCGGCGACGGCGGGCAAGAAGCCGCCCATAACCGTGCGGCAACTCGTGGGGCCAATGGTGCTGACGATGGCAGGGGTGGCCGTGGTGACGGCACTGGTGGGCGGGGTGGTGGCGTTCTACGCCGAGCAACTGCGGGTGCAGGTTCACCCGGTGGCGGCATGGCCGGTGCCGGAAGAGCGAAGCCGGTGGCTGCTGGTGGTGTGCTGTTACCACCTCACCGCGTACGCGGCGGCGGTGGTCGGAAGTGTGGCGTGCTGCGTGTGGGTGGGGTTCAGGCGGTCGTCCCTTTCGCCGGTAGTTCCTCCCACATGACCCGCCGGCCGGCGACGAACGCGTCGGACGCCCGGAAGTCGTGAACGCCCGGCACCTCGCCCGGTTGCAGTCCCCACGCATCGAAGTTGATGAAGATGAGGCCGTTGAACGTGCCAAACTTTACATCGCTGACGCGACCGGCGGCGGTGATCGGCCGCTTCTGAAAGCGATACTCCTCCGCCCCCTCAATCCGCAGTTTCAATCGCACGGGCCTCCGGTCGTCGGCCCCGAGGTCGGTGATGGACGGCAGCACCCGCAGCACCACCTCGACGGTGGCCGACTCCCGGCGGGGAATTACCCGCATCCGCCGCACTCGCCCGCCGGCGAACTTGAACTTGCGGGCGAACTGGGCCAACTCGTGCGGCAGTAGCGGTTTCATGGCAGTGGCTCGGAGCGGGG
>JALOQR010000219.1 GCA_025459365.1 Fimbriiglobus sp. | reverse complement strand
CCGTAGAGGTCGAGCGTCTCCTTCTTCTCGGTGCTCAGGTCCATCACCTTCGGCAGGTCTTTCTGCATGCGGAAGGCGAGTTCGTAGCTACCGATGACGCCATCGATCTGGTGGTTCTCCTTGTCGCGTGCCAGTTTCTCCTTGTTCAGCGTCTGGATGAAGTCGAGTTGCTCGCGCTGGGCCTCGCTGCTGAGCTTCGCATTGCTGATGTTGCTCACGCCACCGCTGCCCCCGCCGCGGTTGGCGTTGATGGTGGTGCCCTGGTACACCGCCGGCAGGAACGAACTGCCGTAGTTCTGCGCCCCGCCGTTGCCGGTCGGCGGGTTGATGCTCACGAACCCCGGAAGGTTCTGGTTTTCGCTCCCCAGGCCGTAGAGCGTCCAGGCTCCGAGGCTCGGCCGCACGAACTGAGCCGTGCCGGTGTGCAGGGTGAGGAACGCTTGCGGGTGGGCCGGCACGTTGGTGTGCATGCCGTTGAGCACGCATAACTCGTCGGCCACTTTTTGCAGGTTCGGGAACAACTCCGAGATCATCACCCCGCTCTTGCCGCACTTCTTGAACTCGAACGGCGAGCCGAGCAGGCTGCCGCTGGCGAACCCGCGGCCGATGCCCTTCGGCGGTTCCTTGCCGCTGTCGGCCTTCAACTTTGGCTTGAAGTCGAAGGTATCGACGTGGCTCGGCCCGCCCTGCATGCACAGGAAGATGACATGCTTCGCCCGGGCGGGGAAGTGTGGCTTCTTGGGTGACAGCGGGGTGTCATCGGTCTTTGCGTCGGCGGCCGAGGCGTGCTGCCCGAGTAGGCCCGCGAGGGCAACAGCACCGAACCCGCAGGTGGTCAGTTGCAGGGCGGTGCGGCGAGACAGGTGGTCCGGGGTGGCGGCATAGCGGAGCATGGTATCTCCTGGCGAGCGGCCCGCGTGAGCGGGCTGGTGTTTGGTGGTGCGTTGCGAACGAGGGGACGCAAACGCCCCCGCTCGCCGGTGGGTGGGTTAATCCAGGTAGCGGAACTCGGCGGTGGCGAAGAGACCCTGCACGAGGGCGGCCCAGGCGGCCTTCTCCACGTCGAGGCCGCGGCCGGGGGCGGCAGGGCGGAACCCACTGGTGGGTCGCCCCTGAGTTTTGCGGAACTTGAACAGGAAGGCCGTGGCGGCATCTTCCTCACGCTTGGTCGCCGGTCGGCCGAGGGTCATCTTGAACGCGGCCTGGATCCGCTCGGTGTCGCTGTCGAGCTTCTTCAGTTTGCTGGCGGCCGCGTCGGCCCACTTCATCACCTGCGGGTTGTTTAGCAGGTATAGCCCCTGGGCCGGCACCGAGGTGTCGTCTCGCATCCCGCTCACCAGGCTCGACTCGGCGAAGTCGAACAGTTCCAGCGCCTCCGGCACCTGATCGCGGACGATCGGCAAATACACACTCCGCTTGCTCGTATCGAAGAGCATGGGGGCCATGAACCGCCCGACGAACTGCGTGGTGCCAGCCAGTTTGGCCACCGGGGAGCCGTCGGCCGGCTTGGTGTCGAGGTCGCCGCTCACCATCAGCATGGCGTCGCGGATTGCCTCAGCATCCAGCCGCCGCTTGCTCATCCGCCACAATTGCACGTTGTCCGGGTCGATCGCGTGATTGGCGGGGCTGTGCTCCGAACTCAGGCGGTAGGTGTGGCTGAGCACCAATTCCCGGACCAGCTTCTTCGTGGACCATCCATTCCGGGTGAACGTGCCCGCCAGGTAGTCGAGCAGTTCCGGGTGGCTGGGCGTCTGGCCCGTGGTGCCGAAATTGTCCGGCGTGGTCACGATCCCCTTGCCGAACAGGTGCAGCCACACGCGGTTGACGTACACGCGGGCGGTCAGCGGGTTCTTGTCGGACGCCACCCAGTCGGCCAGTTGCTTCCGCCCGCTGGTGCCGCGAGGGATTTTCAGCCCGGCGTCGCCGAGCGCCTTCACTGCCCCGCGGGGGACCACCTCGCCGGTCTTGTCCACCTCCCCGCGGATGTGGACAGGCATATCTCGCGGGAAGATGCGATCGCCGACCGCCAGGGCAATCTTCTTGTGGTTGTTGTCGGCGTCGTACTGCTCGACCTGACTCTCCAGCACGCCGATGCGAGTTTGCAACCCGACCAGGCGGACGGACGGCTCGCGGCTCTTGCGGGCCTCCTCCAGAGCGGTGTCCCGTTCCTTTTTCAGGTCAGCGAGTTGCTCGCGGAGCTTGGCGACTTCGGCCTTGCTCAGGCTCGGGCCGGTCGGCACGTCGGCGGTGTCCGGTAGTTTCGCCCCCGGGATGCCCCCACGCCCGCCGACCGCGCCGCTATTCCCCGTCTTCAGTTCGGTGCTGGTGAAGATGCCGGCAACGGCGTAGTAGTCCTTCTGCGGGATGGGGTCGAACTTGTGGTCGTGGCAGCGGGCACATGCCACCGTTAGCCCGAGCATCCCCTGCCCCATCGCGTCGATCATCTCATCGGCGACGTCCAGTTCGAACTGTTTGCGGTTCCGTTCGTTGTGCGACTTCGGCCCGATGGCGAGGAACCCGGTGGCGATCACCTTGTGCGCCTTGTCGGTGTCGTTCTTGGCGTCCATCAGGTCGCCGGCCAGTTGTTCCTTGAAGAACTGGTCGATGGGTTTGTCGGCGTTGAACGCGGCAATGACGTAATCGCGGTACCGCCACGCCAGCGGGTAAAACACGTTCTGTTCCTTGCCGCTGCTCTCGGCATACCGGGCGACGTCCAGCCAGTGCCGCCCCCACTTCTCCCCGAAGGATGGCGAGGCGAGCAGTTGATCGACCACCTTCTCGTAGGCGGTCGGGGAGGTGTCCTTCAGGAAGGCGTCGAGGTCGGCGGGCGTCGGCGGCAGGCCGGTCAGGTCGAACGTGATGCGGCGGAGGAGCGTCCGCTTGTCGGCGTCGGGCACTGGGGTGAGCTTCTTCGACTCCCAGCCAGCGGCGATAAAGGCGTCCACAGGACTGGTCGCCCAGGCGTTCCCTTTGGGCACTGCGGGGGCCTTCACCGGTTGGAACGCCCAGTGGTCTTTGCCCTTGTTCGGATCGACGGCCACCGGCTCCGCCTTTCCGCCGGTGCGGGGGTCGGGGGCGCCCATCTCGATCCACTTCTCGAAGTCGGCGACCACCTCGGCCGGCAGTTTCTCCTTCGGCGGCATCACCGGCACGTCGCCGATACCTTTCAGGGCTTTCACCAGCAGGCTCTTCTTGGCGTTGCCGGGGACGATGGCCGCGCCGCTGTCGCCTCCCTTGAGCAGGCCGGCGGCGGTGTCGAGCTTTAGCCCGGCCTTCGCCCCTTTGGGGGTATTGGCGGTATGACACGAATAGCACTTCTCCACCAGAACGGGGCGGATCTTGTTCTCGAAGAACTTGAGTTGGTCGTCCGGGATCGGCTTGTCGGCGGCGAACGCCACCCCGGCGATGAGAAGGGCAGCGGCGGAGAGTGATCTGGCAAGCACGGGCGGCCCTCGGCGTGTGACGACATGCTAACACACGCTCGGGCGGGGTATTACATGAGAAGGGCGTGAAGGGGGACTCACCCACCTTCTTGCGGCACCTTTCCGCCCTCGGTTTTCGGTACGTCTCGCGGGTGTGGCACCTGATATGTCTCGGCGACATACAGAAGTTGCTGCGCCAACCCGTGAAAGACCTTCAATTCCTTCATCGTTGGCTGCCCACGGGTGATGACCGTTCGCAGCACATGAAAAATCCCGTCGCTCCGGAAATCCCAGAGAAACCGCACGGCGGCGAGCGATTCCTTCAGGTGGGCGAACATCCGCTCCTGGGCCTCGAAGCTCGCCGGCGGATCGGGCGGGGTATCCTTCCGCTCCCACACACGCCACAGTTTGTGCAATTCGTACAGAACCACCGCTACGGCCTGGGCGAGGTTGAGCGACTCGTGCCCTGGCGCACTTGGGATGAACATCATGCCGTGGCAAGCGGTGATCTCGTCCACCGTCAGGCCGTGCGGTTCGGGGCCGAACACGATCGCGGCAGGCGATTGTGGAAGGGTGTCGAGTACCCGCGGGAGTTGCTCGGCCGGCGTGCCCCAGTACCCCTTGCGGGCCAGCCCGCCGACCTCGCCGGAGGTGCTGAGCACCAGCCCGCAGTCGGCGACCGCTTCGGCAAGCGAACCGACCTCGCGAGCGCCGTTCAGGATGTGCAACCCGTGAGTGGCCATCATCACCGCTTCAATCGTCTGGCGGTTGGCGATCGGGTTCACGAGCACCAGTTCCGTCAGGCCGAAGTTGGCCATGACACGGGCGACCGACCCGAGATTCCCGGCGTAGTGCGGGCGGACCAGGACGACACGACAACTCGAAAGGGACATCAACCACCCTCTCCGGCGAGGTCAGAAACTCCCCCATCCGGTGAGTTCTCCCCTTTCTCACAGTAGGAGGCGTGAAAGAGAAGTGCCTCTTCCGGCTCGCGTTGGTGCCTTGTCGGGCCTCCGACACGCAAAAGAGGAAGTTCACCAACCATTGCCCCAACGCCGGATCGGGAACAGATCGCTCCTCTGAGCCGACATTGCGGCTCGTGCCGGGTCTGTCGTACCCTTTCTCCCATGCACACGCTCACCCCCGAGCCGGCCGCCACCTCCACCGCCACCCCCACGCCGCTGTTCGTGGATGTGGTGTTCGACCGCCCGCTCGACCATGCCTACACCTACAGCGTGCCAGATGAATTGCGGAACGCCGTTGCCGTCGGCAAGCGGGTGGGTTGTTCGTTCGGCCGCGGGGAGAAAGAGAGCGTTGGGTACATCATCCGCGTCGCCGACATCCCGCCGATCCGCGAAGTCAAACCCATCTCGAAGGTACTCGACGATACCGCCCTGCTCGACGATCAGTTGCTCAAGCTCACTCGCTGGATGGCAGACTACTACCTCTGCGGGTGGGGGCAGGTGCTGCACGCAGTGGTGCCGGCCGGAGTGAGGGAGAAAGCCGGCACGCGGAACGTCACGTTCGTGGAGGCGATGCCGAAAGACAAGCTGCCGAAGATCCTGCCCAGCGTGACGGCCAAACAAAAGCAGATCCTCGACCGGGTGAAGAAGGAGGGCAAGCCGGTCGAGATCACCCACCTGGCGAAGCTGGCCGACTGCACCACCGGCATCATCTCCGGGCTGGCGAGCAAAGGGCTGTTACGGAAGTTCGTGGAACGCGTGGAGCGGCTACCAGCCGGGTTGATGGAGTTGACGGGAACCGGGAACGCAGTGATCGAAGGTTCGACCGAGGGGGACGGTGAAGAACCCGCACCCGGTCACTGCGTGACCGGTTCCATCGCCTTGAATGCGGATCAGACCCGCGTGTGGGAACCCGTCTCCGCGGCCGTCGCCGCCGGTGGGTTTCACCCGTTCTTGCTCCACGGTGTCACCGGTTCGGGCAAGACGGAAGTGTATCTGCGGGCCATCGAGCAAGTCGTCGCCCAGGGCAAGGAAGCCATCGTGCTGGTGCCCGAAATCAGCCTGACCCCGCAGACGATGGAACGCTTCCGCGGGCGGTGCGGGCGGGTGGCGGTGCTGCACTCGAACTTGACCGACGCCGAGCGAGCGACTTACTGGCGGCACGTCGCGGCCGGTCATGTGAATGTGGTGGTCGGCGCTCGCAGTGCGGTGTTCGCCCCGACCCGCAAGCTCGGGCTGATCGTCATCGACGAAGAACACGAGAACAGTTTCAAGCAAGAATCAACGCCGCGATACCATGCCCGCGACGTGGCCGTTATGCGTGCCCAACTGGCGAACGTGCCGATCCTGCTCGGCTCGGCGACACCCAGCCTCGAAAGCTGGCGTGCGGCGAACGCGGCGGAGTACGATCTGCTCAGCCTGCCAAACCGCGTCGAGAACCGGCCGATGCCCGAGGTGCAACTCGTGGACATGCGGCACGAGCCGAAGCAACCGGGCCAGTACCGGGCCATCGGGCAAACGCTCGAACGGGGCATTCGCGAGGCGGTAAAGGCCGGTGGGCAGGTGATTCTGCTCCTGAACCGCCGCGGGTTCAGCACGCACGTCCACTGCCCTGATTGCGGCCACGTCGCCCAGTGCCAGCACTGCGATTTGTCGCTCACCTTCCACCGCAGCAAGGCGGCGCTCGTCTGCCACTATTGTGGGTGGGAAACCCTGCCGATGACCCAGTGCCCGAAGTGCAACCACACCGCCATCCGCTACCAGGGCATGGGCACGGAGAAACTCCACGCCGAGTTGGAGAAGTTGTTCCCGCAGTACGTCGTGCAGCGGATGGACTCGGACACGATGACCAAGAGCGGTAGCCATCAGCGGGTGTTCGATGCGTTCAAGGCTGGGCTGATTCACATCCTGCTCGGCACGCAGATGATCGCCAAGGGGCTGGACTTCCCGAACGTCACACTGGTGGGCGTCATCAATGCCGACGTGGGGCTGCACCTGCCCGACTTCCGCGCCGCCGAGCGGACGTTTCAGATTCTGGCTCAGGTGGCAGGGCGTGCGGGCCGTGGCGAAAAGGGCGGCCGGGTGATGGTGCAGACGCACACGCCCGAGCACCCATGCATCGCCCTGGCGGCGAAACACGACTTCGGCGGGTTCGCCAAGTTGGAGTTGGGCTTCCGTAAGGAGCATCAGTACCCGCCGTATCAGAAGCTGGCCCGGCTGATCGTGCGGAGCGAATCGGAAGACGCCGCCGCCGCGTTCGCCGACCAGTTGGCCGGGGCATTCAAAGCGGCGACAACCCGCGTGAAGAGTGGCGGTATCCGCGTGCTTGGCCCGGCCGAGTGCCCGGTGTTCAAGCTACACGACTACTACCGCTTCCATTTCCAGTTGCAATCCGAGAGCAGCGGCACCCTGCACCAGGTGCTCCGCGAAGTGCTGGCTGTCAGCAAGCCACCGAACGGGGTGGAGTTCCAGGTGGACGTCGATCCGTTCAGCATGATGTGATCGTTCTTGCGGTCCGAAGGACCGCCGCTCACAGCCCCGCCCGTGAGGGCGGGGATCACGATGCAGTTGACCCAGGCCTCTACGGCCTGGGCTGTGGGTGGCGGTCCTTCGGACCGCATGCCGCCGCGGTCTGATGGACCGCCGCCCACAGGGCCGGGCAATGTCAGCGTCATCAATCCCACACGTACTTCTCGTCCCATTCGATTTCGTAATCCTGGAACCACCGCCGCAACTCCTCTTGGAAGGTTTCCCCCGAGTGGTGTTCGGGTTGTCGGCGGATGTACTCGCGGACCACCTCCACCTCCGACCTCCCGACCGAGAACGCCCCGTACCCGTGCTGCCACCGGAAGGAACCGTTCGCGTGCAGGCGGTTCACCCACGCCGAGGCGTTCGTCTTCAGGCGGTTCATGGCGTCCGCCAGGGTGATGGTGCGGCTGAGTCGGAACAGCATGTGGACGTGGTCCGCCACCCCGCCGACCAACAGCGACGGACAGCCGATGTTGTTGACGATCCCGCCGAGCACCTGGAACAGGTCTTCGCGCCAGGGTTCGAGGAGAAGCGGCTCGCGGTTCTTGGTGGAGAAGACGGCGTGGACGTAAAGCTTGGCGAGCGATTGGGGCATGGCGGGTGTCCGGGATTCGTGTACCCGGCCCTGACAGGCCGGGCTGGGGGCGGCGGTCCTTCGGACCGCAGGCATGATCGTGTGTGTAGATGCTATGGTTGCCGAATCGGCCGCGGTCCGAAGGACCGCCACTCCCAGAGGGCCGGGGGGTGCCCACCGCCAATCCTCCGCGGTCCGAAGGACCG